>NZ_JARVGN010000100.1 GCF_029762515.1 Methanocalculus sp.
AATATCCGAGATGAGGCCGACAGGTGTTGCTCCCATCACATAGACATCACGGAGGGTTGCCCGTGTGGCATGAAAGCCAGCAAGGAATGGATAGTCCGAGAGGCGGGAATGCATGCCGTCTACAGTGGCGATGATGTACTGTCCCCCTGCCTGAACCACTCCGCCATCATCCATCTCTGAGACGCCGACCGATGCACCTGTATCCCCGATGATTTGAGCGATCTTCCGGTGCGCATAGAAGTCACCTGTTCCACGGGATCCAACACCAAACTCACCCATGGAGACGCCAGCCTTCTCATAGGTGAAGAGATCTCCTTTCAGCCCCTCAGTGAGCCTTACTTCCTCGATTGCGGCAGCGGCAAATGCCCCGGCATATTCCGGAGTGAGATCTTTTATCTCAAGGATCCGGTCGCGGAGTCGGATGCGCAGGTCATCATCTGTGCATTCTTCAGCCAGATGCCTGCGCACATATCCCTCTATATCCATATACGATTCTGTTGATCGGGAGGGGCAATAAAGGCGTGATCCAAGTGCATCTGAGATGCTGTAATGATACTGTTCTGGCGAACCGGAGCGCACGCACCTGAATCGCAACTCTCATGATGTGGGAGGGTGAGAGTTCTACTGATATGACTGCTCCACTCCCCCCCACTGCCTGTACGATCGCCGGCTCGGATCCGAGCGGGGGCGCCGGGCTTCAGATCGATCTGAAGACCTTTGCCGCATATGGGGTCTATGGCCTCTCTGTCGTAACCGCAGTCACCGCCCAGAATACCCGGAAAGTTGCGGGGGCATGGGTGCAGTCAGCTGATTCTGTTTCGGCACAGATTACCACCCTCTGTGAGGAGTTCTCTGTCTCTGCATGGAAGACCGGGATGCTTGGGAATACTGCTGTCATAGAGGCTGTCATTGACTCACTCCCGCCGGGCGCTCCGCTTGTCCTCGATCCGGTGATCGTCTCGACAAGCGGCCATCGGCTTATCACCGAAGATGCTCTTCTGCTCCTGAGAGACGGGCTGATCCCGCGGGCAACAGTCGTCACTCCAAACATCCCTGAGGCGGAGATTCTAAGCGGTATTGCGCCGATTCGCTCCCTCGAGGATATGCGGGAGGCTGGCTTGGTCTTCCTTTCATATGGCGCTGATGCGGTTGTCCTGAAGGGCGGGCATCTGGGAAGCGGAGATGCTTCGGTAGATCTATTTATGACCCGGAATGGAGAAGAGGCGTTCTCTGCCCCGCGATATCCCTATGAAGTTCATGGTTCGGGATGCTGTTTTGCTTCTGCAATTGCCGCAGAGCTCAGCCTGGGACGGGATCTTCGTGGGGGAGTGGCAGGTGCCAAACGCTTCATCGACGGTGCAATCCGGGAGGCAATCCAACTTCCTTCAGGGGGGGCGGTGCCGGATCCCTTCTGGGAGTGGCCGGCTTCCAAAAGACAAACCGATTCTTTAATCTGATCCAATTAACCATCATCACTATAATGGATGCAACCGATCATGCCATCCTTGACGCGCTGATGGGGGATGCCAAAATACCGCTGGCGGACCTTGGGAAGCGGCTCTCCATTGCTCCATCGACGGTCTTCAAGCGGATCGAGCGGATGAAGCAGGAAGGCGTGATCGAGCGGTTTACGATTGCGGTCAATCCCGAGTTCTTCCCCCGCCGGCTGGTATCCTTCCTCTCGATCAAGGTTGATCCCGATTCCGCAGGAGATCTCATTACCTATCTCGCAGGGAAACAGATTGTGCGGGAGGTCTTTGAGGTGCTTGAGCCAAACGACTACCTGATAAAAGCGGTGACATCAGATATTTCGGAGCTTAAAAACGATCTCATTCAGCCGCTCCAGGCACATCCCGGGGTTCGAGAGGTAAATACCATTCTGGCAGTGAAGAAGATTAAGGAGCAGACATATGTTGGTTAAGGCGTTCTGTTTGGGTGATTGGCATGGCTTTTGAATTACTTCATGGATTACTTGCGATCATCACCCTCCTGATGGGTGCGGCATTGAATGTGCTTGTGTACCTCAGCTATAAGCGTGTGAAGGATAGAACGCTCCTCCTCTTTAACCTGGGTTTGTTCCTGCTCGTGATTGGCATCGTCTTCTCGGATATGGTGGCAATTGTACAGGGGGAGACGGCCATATCGTACTGGTCTATTGTAATTGCCCGTCTCTTCCAGATCGCAGGGATTGGGTGCATGATCACCGGTGTTGTCAGATAGGAATGGAGATAGGGGTAGGGATAGGGATAAGGAGCCTTTGGAGCCGGGATAGAGGTTTTTGGGATGGGTTTTGGATCTTCGTTTGCACGTGACTGGACGATCAGCAAGACCTCCAGGTTCTTTGGAAAGAACCGGATCGCCGATCCCCTCCTTGCCCGTCTTGCCGAAGATCCATCTCCTGAGATCCGTGAGGCTGTTTCCCGGCACACTTATTCACTCGGTCAGGAGCATGGTTGTGGATTCCGGGAGCGGGTGCAGGCAGAGGATATCCTCACTATTGTCGAGAGCTTCCTGATCACGATCGGAGTTCCCTATGAGCGGAAGGGCAATACTCAGATTACTATCCGGACTGATTTCACGATTCCGGCCGATCACCCCCTATGTACCCCTCTGATTGCCGGCGCTTATCTGCGGGGGCTCCTTGCCGGGCTCCTTCCGGACTGGGTCTCTGAGGAGGCGGATGGGGCGATCCGGTACCTAGCGAGGAAATAAATAATCCTCAATAAACTTTTAAGGAAATAATATTTCCTCCGACCGTATATGAATGGTTTTTCTTTCTCTCTGCACCTGGTGACATAGTATTTATATAGTTCATCTCCCATTGACTCATCATACACACCGGAAATCCAAAATGGCTCTCCGGTGATGTGAGGTGAATGATTATGTCTATGAAGAGAAATGACGATGCGGTATCACCGGTTATCGGTGTTATCCTGATGGTCGCCATCACGGTGATCCTTGCTGCAGTCATTGCAGCGTTTGTCTTCGGGCTCGTGGGCAATGTCCAGGGCGCGAAGGTTGTTGGGTTGACGGTTCAAGATAATTCAACTGCAGGAATTATTACATGGCAGGGTGGCGCTGATATGTCATCACTTGTCAATGTTACATACACATTGAATGGTGGAAGCCAAACTGAATTTACTCCTCAGCTGCATACACCGACTGTTGGATCTTCCAGTACAATTGGTTCATCAATCACTGGAAGAAAATTAATTATTATTGGCAAATTCTCAGATGGTTCAGAACAGGTCATATTTGACAAACAGTTCTGACCATAATACCCCTTCTCTATTTTATAAACCCCTCAACTATCCCCGCGGCTTCCTTCTCCCGCTCTCCCCCGCACTTCCTTGCAAGCGCCAGGTGATGCCGGATCAGCCACTCCAGTTCGGGATCGTGGTTCATGATATACCGGGTGCCGTGTACCGCCGCCTCGATGATCGCATTGAAGCCCCGGTTTACGGGATGGATTTGGCATTCCAGCACCTCTTCTTTGATCGGGGTGAGGAGGATGCTGTATGCCTCGCTGCTTTCAGCGATCACCTCTGCCCTGAAAGCAACCCATGCCTCGGCGGCGGCGAGGCGATGCATCGGGGTGCCCTCGATCGTCTCGGTGGTGAAAGCTGTTTCAGGGAGATCACCGAATGCAGACTTAACATAGATCACCGGATCAAAGATCAGGTTTGCGACAAACCAGCCGTCCCTGATGATATTTTCAGCAGTATGGCTCCCTTTAAAAAGGGCGAGGGTGTAGCGACCCCCCCGGAGGATGACGCCCATAGGTGCGGCATTCATGTGGGTGGTGCCGATCACCTCGTTGATTCCTTCCAGAAGGATGCTATCATGCATGATGCTCTCCTTCCGGGTGGTTTCATCAGGGGGATGATTGTTTATTGGTCCCATTGCCATCCCTCGGTGAGTGCGAGATAAATCCCGGCGATGGTGATGTCCGCAAGAGATCCGGGATTGATGCCGCGGCGGATACACTCCTCATCCATTGAGGTGACCGTCCGCCGCCCTGCCTGCACCTCCTGTGCCATCGCCATCGCCTCCTCAGCAATTGTTGCATTGAACTTCTTGGCGATGAAGGTATCCATCTCCTCTGACATCAGGCGGATGAAAAGAGGACTGATAGATCCGGCACCGCCGCCTGTATCATGGAGCCGATCTGCAAACCTTCTGGTCAGAGTGTAGCCTTCCACCCATTCACGGCAGATCATGTCTTTTGGTGCAGAATATGCCATCACATCGAGGAGAGTCATCCCGTCTCTTCTGATCTGCTCAATCGACTCGGGATCATTTACATCCAGCCCGTCAGTTTCGATCACCCGGACTTGTGTCTCTGCAAATGCACGATAGAAGAGGACAGCATCGTCAACCGTCGTCTCCTTGATCAGCCGCAGAGCGCCCGGAATATCTCGTCCGGCGATAAGCGGCAGAAGAAGAATAAATGCCCCGAAATGGGTGTTGCCGCCGGAATGGCAGTTGGTCCTGACAACTGCATCATAGATCCCCTCCCCGATACCGAATTTTCCCCCCTCAACTGCATCAAGGGTGTGGCGGCAGGCGATCACAGATGCAAGAAAATGTTCGAGCCGGGTATCTTCATAATCATGGCAGCGGTCGACATTCCCCGGCTTTGAATATGCCGTCACCTCAAGCATCATTGCGAGCTGTGCAAACTCAGCACGGGATGTCGGCGGGCACTTCATGGAAGATCTCCTCCATTATCTTCTCGGCAAGTCTCCGTTTATACTTCATATATTCTGTCTTCTGGATATTCAGATTCTTAAGTGTCATGTCGCGGAACATACAGGGAGTTGAGGTTTTACAGCACCAGGCAAGGCTCCCAAAACAGGTGTGTGCCCCCTCCTGAAGAGGCGTATTCAAAACAGATTGTTGTTTTAAGTGGACATACGATTCCCGTCCCATGTCGATTCCTTTCAGAACCGGGAGCAGGGGGCACTCCTTCACCGGCATACAGCAGAATGCAAGAGCCCTGAGATCACCTCCCCGGCAGAGCTGCTTTGGTGCGTTATACCATCCGGTTTCATCGGCATATCGTCGGATCGCAGCATCCAGCCCTTTCAGGGTATGGAGATCGGCTTTTCGCGCAACAGAGACGAGATCCGCACCATGGGAGAACTGCTCCATCACCCGGTCATATGAGTGCATTGAGTTATTTGCAATTATCTGTAAGGGGCAGGAGTTTCTGATCTGGCGGATCTTCTGGTACCCTTCGTCCATCAAGTCAATATGAATGATATCAGCACCGGCTTTCCAGAGTGTTTTTGCCAGTGCCCGCTCGTCAGTGTGTCCGGTACGAAGCTTCACCGAGACGCAGATATCAAATTTTTTTAAGGCTTTTACAATCGAACAGAGATCATGGTGGTGGGTGAGCAGATGCTCGCCTGCACCTGCCTTGATCATCGGCAACTGGCGGCAGTGTGCATCTATTTCATAAACTGCGATATCCCCAAGCTCATCAGCGAGTACTTCAAACGATGCAGCAGATGATCCCCGGAGATTGATGCCGGGCACAATGTCTGATCCCTTCAGCTTCAAGACTTCAGCCCGGATCCCTTCAATAGGATCTGGGAAGAAGAACTCGGCTCTCCCGGCTTCGGCAAGATCGTGGCTTGCGAGTACCGTCTCTTCATCGATGGAGAAACCCCCAAGGAACGCAGCACCGATATGCCCACCTCGCTCAAGTGCATATGCAGCATCCACCATTCCGGCCATGGATGCCAGTGCAATGGGTGTCCTGACGATCTGCTGGTTCATCAGCAGCTCAAACCGTTCGTATGCCTCCATCATAGATTCACTATAATTAGAAATGATAAGGGATAGTAGTTTGGATCTCCCTCTCTCAAACCGAATCGATAATACTTTTTACCTATAATTGTACAACTCTAGTATAATGGCTAAGAAAGGCTTACTACTGGTTGGACATGGGAGCAAACTCCCGCACAACAAGGAACTTGTCGAGAGCACCGCCGCTCTCATCGCCGCGAAGAATAATGGCTATATCGTCAAGGCAGGGTTTATGAGCATGAATGAACCCTCTGTAGAGGAGTCAATACAGTCGTTCTCACAGGAAGATATCGATCTTCTCGTTGTTGTTCCGCTCTTCCTCGCAAAGGGTGTTCATATCCTCAAGGATA
>NZ_JARVGN010000101.1 GCF_029762515.1 Methanocalculus sp.
AATCTATGGCTTTCAGCGTGATTCGAAAAGCTCAGGGTACAAAATCGGGATGATCAACCGTGGCGAGTCACCGCTCGATAAGGATGAGCCGGAGCTTGGGGAACTGATCCAAAAAGTCGTCTCAGGAGGGAAGTTTGAATGTACAGCAGACTTTTCAAAGATCACCAACTGCGATGCGATATGCCTCGCTATACAGACGCCATTTGCCGATCCAAAAGATCTCATCCCTGACTTCAGACCGCTTCAGGACGGGCTGAGACAGACAGGAAGATGCTTCACCGAGGGAACGCTTGTTGTCCTTGAGTCAACAATAACCCCAGGCACCACCACAGGGATGGCCAAGGAGATCCTCGAAGAGGAGTCGGGGCTTGTCGCCGGGAAGGACTTTGCCCTCGCGCATGCACCGGAGCGGGTGATGGTCGGCCGGCTCCTGAAAAATATCAGGGAGCATGACCGGATTGTCGGCGGGATCGATGATCCAAGTACCAGGCGCGCAATAGAACTCTATACACCTGTGCTGACCACCGGCAAAATTATCCCGATGACGGCAACTGCTGCTGAGGTGACAAAGACCGCAGAGAATGCATTCCGTGACCTCCAGATTGCTGCTGCAAACCAGCTCGCACTCCACTGTGAGGCGATGGGCGTCAATGTCTATGATGTCCGTGCAGGCATTGACTCGCTCAAAGGGGATGGCATCACCCGCGCCATCCTCTGGCCCGGTGCCGGGGTCGGCGGCCACTGCCTCACCAAGGACACCTGGCATCTTGAACGGGGTGCACAGATGCTCGGAGGAGAGCTCTGGTATCCACACGGCCAGCAATCGATCTTCGGGGTAGCCCGTGCAATAAACGACTTCATGCCCTCCCATATGGCACAATTGACGCGGGATGCACTCGAACGGGCAGGGATAGATGTAACAGATGCACATATTGCCCTTCTGGGCTGGGCGTTCATTAATGATTCAGGCGATGCCCGAAATACCCCCTCTGAACCATTTTATGAAGAGATGGAGAGGTGTGGTGCCAGGATGATGGTACATGACCCGTTTGTTGCAGCTGATGAAGCGAGTGTTCCAATAGAATCCGATCTGAATGCAATTCTCCGCGATGCAGATGCAATCGTCATCTTCACCGGACATTCGGAATACAAACGACTTGATCCGCTCGTCACCAGAACACTCTCCGGTGCGGATCACCCGGTGATCATCGATGGACGAAATGTCATTGACCCCGATACTTTCATCAATGCGGGTTTCATCTACAAAGGGATAGGCCGGGGAGACAAGAACAGCCATCCGGTGGTATGATGATCCCCATAGCACAACCTGAAATCGGAGAGGAAGAGATCAGCGCAGTCACAGAAGTTCTTCGATCCGGCATGCTTGCATCTGGTCCGAAGGTGACTGCATTTGAAGAGGCATTTGCCGGATATTGTGGTACACGATATGCAATTGCAACCTCAAACGGCACCACCTCACTTCACGCAGGTATGCTCGCTGCCGGTATAGGACCCGGTGACGAGGTAATTATCCCGGCCTTCACCTTCTTTGCTACCGCGAGCACTGTTGCAATGTGTGGAGCAACACCGGTCTTTGCGGACGTTGATCCCAGGACATATGGTATCGATCCGAACTCAGTACGTGAGCTGATCACCGCAAAAACAAAAGCGGTAATGGGGGTTCACCTATTCGGCCAGCCATTTGACATTAATGCACTTCAGGAGATCTGTTCTGACCACAAACTCATGTTCTTCGAAGACGCTGCCCAGGCTCATGGATCTGAGTACAGGGGACGGCGGGTTGGTGGCTTTGGAACATTTGGATCATTCTCTTTCTACCCGACAAAGAACATGACTGCCGGGGAGGGAGGGATGATCACTACAGGTGATCCTGAGGTTGCACGGAGGGCACGCCTGTATACAAACCATGGGCAGAGTGAGAAATATCTCCACACCCTCATTGGATACAACTACAGAATGACTGATATTGCTGCGGCAATTGGTCTTGTGCAACTTGAAAAACTGGATGCATACACCTCAAAAAGAATTGAAAATGCCCGGTATTATGATACCCACATCAGGGCACCCGGCATTACTCCACCTACTGTGATGCCCGGCGTCAGGCATGTCTACCATCAGTATGTGATCCGGGTGAGAGAGGAGTGCCCACTCTCACGCGATGAACTGATTATACATCTAAAGAATCAGGGTATCGGATCAGCAATTCATTACCCGATTGCTCTTCCAGATCAGCCTGTTTTTGCAGGTACATCATATGAATGCCCGGTTGCCCGGAGTCTCGCACAGAGCGTCCTCAGCCTCCCGGTACACCCCGGTGTTACTCTGGATGATTGTGAGAGAGTATGCCGTGTTCTCAACGATCTTATAGGATGAATCATCAGCCTGAGGACTCATCCGAGTTTTATTTACAGACATATCAGAATGTTAGTCTGTACTAAACTATACGTATGTATATGTATGCATACATATTGGAGAAAAGAAAATGAAATCAAAGGCAAAACAAAAAAAGAAGGACACAGAAGAGGTATTGAGGAAAAAGATCACCCTCAGTATAGATCCTGATCACTATGCCTTCATCAAGAACGCAGGTTTTAACGCCTCCCGATTCTTCGATAATGCGATAAATGCGCTTAAAACGAATACTCAGTATGCGACCGTACTCATTGGAGCTTACACGATCCCCGAAACGTTAAACGGGGCTCAAAATAGATGGGCCTGTCCGGATTCGAACCGGAGATCTTCGCCGTGTAAGGGCGACGTCATAACCAGCTAGACCACAAGCCCTGTGATTCCTGAATATATTGCCTTTTTTTGAATTAAAGCCTGCCGATCAGATACACGTCGTTTGAGGAGCGATCTGAATACTTCAGGCACTGCAAGGTGATAAACCGGGGAGAAAGGAGAACTCCCTCCCGATTCACCAGATACCCATTTCAGAGTAATCCAAACGATTTCAGGGTCACTTCAGGGTTGACCTTGCCTACGTGATAGACTACACCCTCGGAGAGCTCGTTAATCACTACTTCTGCGGGTGAGAAGAGCGAGGTGTCGATCTGGTAGAAGTCGTAGTTTGCTTCCTTGAAGATCTCGTTGAATGGCTTGCCATATCCCTTTGATGTGTTGCTTGGGATCTTTTCGAGATAGTCTTTGATCTCGGGCGCATTCATTGTCAGGCAGATCCGTCCGTGGTAGATGGTGGCATCGTTTGTAACACCCATCGCAAGCTTCGGGCCGCGTACCGGCGGGATCGGAGCGGTTCCAAAACCAGAGATGATCTTCTTGGTGTCAAAGCCAAGTTCATTCAGCTTGTAGACCGCGGTCTCGACACAGCGGCCGGCAACCTGGATCGAGCCAACCATCGAGGAGGTCGGTGCAACAACCGCTGCGACATTCTCAACCTCGACATTGCAGCCTTCTGCAATCTTCTCCATCACTTCGCCATTTGGCAGGATGTCCGACTCAAGGCAGATGACTGCGACATCAAACTCGTCCTCGTACTCAATCACTTCATAGGTGTGCTTCGGCTTCAGTGAGAGAGCACGGGCAGGGCCGCTCCCCATTGCGAAGTAGTTACCGGATTTGATCGTCCAGCCGGCCTTCTGTGCACCAAGACAGGAGATCGCGGGGAAATCCGTGTTGATATCGATGAAGGGCTGGGGGAAGGAACCGATCTCACCCATACGATACGAGACTTCGCCGAGTCCGCCCATGCAGATACGGGTGAAGTATTCTCCGGCACCATACCCGCCCGGAACCGAAACACCGCAGTCGACGATCCGTGAACCATTATCCAGTTCGTGGTACGCGACATTCAGGAGATCCGAGATTTCTACAAGCTCTTCAAAAAGATCCAATCCAAGTTCATTTACACTAACCATACAATCCCTCTGGCATCAATTATGAGTGAGGGAGAATAGATAAGAGTTGCCAAATTATCTGAAACCTATGCAAGCTCTGCAAGCACCATCTCAGGTGCAAACCGAAGGCCAATCTCCCGGGTCCGGCCGCGACCGGCTCTATAATCCAGATTGATCAGCCTGATCGTATCGAGTTTCTGAACGATCTCATAATACCGGGTATAGCCAATTCCCATCTCCTCTTTCACCCGGGTATGTACCTCCCCGGCGGACATCTCCAACCCGCCCTCTGACATTGAAGCGATCACGCCGAGAACGGCTTTTTCATCATCCCGGAGCGACCGGATGAGGGAGACGAGATGGAACCGTTCTGAGACCTCATAGGCACGGCAGATATCATCACGGCAGACAGAACGGCGCGCATCCCGCTCTGCAAGGAGCCCGGCCCGTTTCAACAGATCGATCCCGACACGGAGATCCCCGCCCCGCATCGTCTGATCAACAACAAGCTGAAGCATCTCCTCAGACAGGACACCGGGATAAAACCCCTGACCCACCCGCATCCTGAGAATCTCTTCTACTTCCGAGGCAGAGTAGGGAGAGAAGAAGACCTCGGTCGGCCTGAGGACGGAGGCAACTCGGATCTCAAAGACTTTCTGGAAATCGACATCCATATCCGAGAAGACAACAATCACTCCCACCCGAACCGACTCGTACTCCTCATGTGCACGGAGCAGAGGATAGAGGACATTGTTTATCTCATTTTCATAGAGCAGGTAGTTTGCATCATCCAGGCAGATAATCAGCGTCAGATCCTCTTTCTGAAGAAGGCGACAGACCGCATCATAGACCTGTTTGAAGCTGGTCCCGGTCGGCTGCGGCTGGTGGCCGGCAAGCCGCTTGTAGACCTTGGCAAGGATCGCATACCGGGTATTATCAATCTTGCAGTTTACATGGACACAGGCAATCTTTTTTGTATTCTCCTCAATCTCCTCGAAGAGTTTCCGGATCGATGTCGTCTTCCCGGTCCCGGGAGGGCCGCGGCAGAGGGAGTTGAGCGGTCGGCCCCCTCGAAGCGCTGGCTGGATCTGAAATGAGAGAGCAGAAAGCTGCTCTTCCCGGAAACGGAACTCGTCAGGAACAAAATCGATCTCAAAGACCGTCAGATCCCGGAAAAGGGTCTCATCCCACATCAGCAGCTTCTTCGTCACTACACCAACTCCCGGTCACGACCGGTTCATGCACGCTTTACAGAGGGTCTTGTTCATAAAGAGATGGCTTACATCATGCTGAACCTTATTCACCTCCGCGCCGCAGGCTTCACAGACAAACGGCTGGGCGGCCTGAGATGCTGTGCTTGCAGGAGGAGCAGCACCCTCTGCTGCTGGTGTCAGGACAGGATCAACAGGAGATGCAGCCTCCGGGACGGACTCCGGTTCAACAGGAGAGGCATTATCTTCAGGAGGCAAAGCCGTCCCAATCTCCGGATTCTCCCCGGAGTCCGGCTCTTCCAGAGGCGGATAATCAGGTGAACTGGGTTGCGGGTCAGGGGTATCCACCCCGGAGAGATCGCGATCCGGCTCCTCCTCACTATATGATTCATCCCCGGGAACCGGACAGGAGGCTATACCTACCACAAGCTCCTCTGATGGAGGCTCATCCCGGAGACGAGAGCCAAAGACCCGGCTCCGATAATGATCGACGCGCTCTCTCGTCACCTCATCATCACGCCCGATACCGGAGAGCACACCATCCAGAAATGCGATGAGTTCTGTGGCATCCTCGTCCGACTCCACCTCACCGGCCACATCAAACCTGATATTCTCGTAATTATCCAGGTTGATCGTGATGCCGATCGTCATCTGCCTGTGTGTACCCATACAATCACTATCCCCTCACGGAGGAATATGGTTTGCGGAAGAACCATCCCATCCAAACGCACATAGAAAAGTGGCAGATGATGAGAGTTACCCCCGCTGACATCCCGGATGATGACGCAGGGATCTGATGCCACCTATTGTGAAAAGAGAAGAGGCAGGAGTTCCGGCCCCCTGATCAGCCCGTATGAGCCCTTTTCAGCTTCCCGTTCCGAATAGCTCCCGCACTCATCCTGCCCTTTTCCAAGGACCGCAAAGGGAACCGGATCAGAGGTGTGCGTCTTTACGCGAAGCGGAGTCGGATGATCGGGGAGCACGGCAATGATGCCATCAAATTCTGCAAGCGCGATACCAATTACTTCATCCAGCC
>NZ_JARVGN010000102.1 GCF_029762515.1 Methanocalculus sp.
GCTTCTGAATGGCATCTTTTATTGTATCATGTGCGTGTCCAAGGATCAGGGGACCATACCCAAGGCAGCAGTCTATGAGTTCTCTATCGTCTTCTGTTATGATTCGTCCGCCTTTTCCTGATTTCGTATAGAATGGGTATGGCTTGATCGCCCTGACAGGGCTGCTTACCCCTCCCGGGAGGAGCTTTTCTGCTTTTTTAAATAGTGCTTCACTTCTCATCTAACCACCTCGCAGCATCTTCTGCAAAATACGTTATGATTAAATCCGCCCCTGCCCTCTTAATGCAGGTCAGGGATTCAAGTACAACCTTTTTTTCATCAATCCATCCATTCATAGCGGCTGCTTTTATCATTGCATACTCGCCGCTCACCTGATATGCCGCAACCGGGAGGCCAAGAGATCGTATCTCTTTGAGGATGTCAAGATACAACCCGGCAGGCTTGACCATCAGCATATCCGCCCCCTCCTCAGAATCTATTCTGGATTCCCTGAGTGCCTCCCGTGCATTTGCCGGATCCATCTGGTAGGTGGTCCGATCACCGCAGGTATAACAGGAGTCAGCAGCTTCACGGAATGGCCCATAGAGGGCACTGGAGAATTTTGTCGAATAGGAGAGGATGGGGGTTCCAAAGAACCCTTTGGCATCAAGTGCTTCTCTGATTGCTTTCACCTGGCCGTCAAGCATACAGGAGGGTGCAACGCTGTCGGCTCCTGCCTCTGCATGGCTGATCGCAATTTTTGCCATCAATGCAAGCGATCGGTCATTATCGAGATCCAAACCATCATCTGTCAGAATCCCGCAGTGACCATGATCGGTGTACTCGCATGCGCAGACATCGGTGATGATCATCATATCTGGAACCTTCGATCGAATCGATCTCACCGCGTTCTGTATCACTCCAGCCTCTGCATATGCTGATGAACCGATGGGGTCTTTTGTTTTTGGAATTCCAAAGAGGAGCACACCTCTGATTCCCGTATCATACAGGCGCCGGACGACATCCGCGATGCCATCAGGAGGGAAGCGGAACTGGCCGGGCATTGAGCTAATCGGAGAGGGCTCACGGAGTGTTTCATCAATAAAAAGCGGTGCAATGAGATCGGTTGTCAATACCTGTGTCTCCCTCACCAATGGCTGGATTCGGCGCGTTCTCAGTCTTCTTAATCGTGTTTCCGGAAACATATCTTCTCACCTTTTGTTATTGCATCAACGATCATCCCTGCTGTATCCAGATCGCATTGTTCTGCACTTACCCTGATTGCCATTGTAGCATCGGCAAGTATCTTACCGGTCAGTACACGTGTGAGATCATCAACGATCTGAATTGTTTTTTGATCTGCCGGACCAAGCCGGTTAATTGCCTTGTCCCGTTCCCTGATCCTGATCGCTTCAGCCCAGGTATGGAGGGTGGCGATGGTGTCGTTTGCAGCTGCCCGGTTGATCCTGTGGATGAATGTTCCAATTTCTGCTTCTATGAGTGAACGGATTGTATCTGCCTCGCTCTGTCGTGCAGCAAGATTTTCATCGGATATTGATCTCAGGTCATCAATTGTGTACAGATGGACACCGGGGATCTCCCTTATTGAATCCTCGGTATCACGGGGTTGGGCGATATCAACGACGACCAGAGGCTTTGGCACGGTATCAAGGGGCCAGGTTCTCCCCTGCATTGCTTTTTCAAGTTCGTCGTGACGTATTACCGGGTGGGGTGCTGCTGTACATGAGATGACCACATCCGAGAGCAGGATGAATGGAAAGAGATCCTTGAAAGTGACTGCTTTGCCACCGATCTCTTCAGCCAGTTCAACCGCCCGCTCATATGTCCGGTTTGTTACATAAATTGCTGTTAAGTCCTTCTCCTGAAGGGCTTTTGTAACAAGCCTGCCCATCTCACCGGTACCAACAACAAGGATATGCCGTTTCTTCAATGTGCCCAGAAGATCTTCTGCTAGCCGGACAGCAGCCGATCCGATAGAGACCGATCCACGGTTGATCATCGTCTTCTGTCTGACTGTCACACCGAAATGGATCGCCGTATTGATGCAGATATCAATGATCTGGCTGTTCCCCCCATATTCGGTTGAAGTGAGGAGAGCCTGGCGCATCTGGCCAAGGATCTGGTCTTCACCGACTATCATGGAATTGATGCCAGCAGCAAGTCCGAGGAGGTGTCGGAGGGCGCCAAGGCCGTGATGGATGGTAAACCTGTTTTTTCCGATACTCTGCATAAAACGGGCGAGATCGTCAGGATCTCCCTGCACAAGTACCTCAACACGGTTACATGTCTGGAGGAGGAGGACACCTTTATACCGGGAGCGTGCCTGCCTGATAAAGTCCTCATCGTCAGGAAATCTGAATGCCTCAAGTTCGTTCTGGGTTGCCGTATGGTGATCAAGCCCTGCAATAGCGATTGGAGCCAGGAGCCCCTCATTCATGGCAATACCTCGACATCGCAATCTCAATTGTTCTCTCTCTGTCGTCAAGCATTCCTTTCCGTATCGCCGGATCCCGGATTGCTGCTGTCAGCCGCCTGGCTCTCTCTCCCTGTGTCAGATCCATTCTCTTCAGGGCATCACGGAGTATCTGCTGAAGATCGATCATCGCATCAATTTCAGGTGTTATCTCCTCGAAATGTTCCCTCAGATGCCTGCTGACTGCCGGGCTTTCGCCCCCGGTTGAGAATCCGGCTATCAGGTGGCGGCCACGGACGATCGAGGGGATGATCACATCCCCCATATCTCCATCTGCGTTGTTGAAGAGGATTCCTGCCCGGGCAGCCAGCATACCGATGCGGTTATTCTCTTCTCTCTCTGAGAGTGCAGCAATGACCAGAAATGCACCATCAATATATGAGTGTATTTCCTTGTTGCTCAAAGCCCCTGTATCGGCAATAATCCGCCTCACCGGAAGTTGGGTAAGAGCATCCGTGAAGCTTCTGCTGATAATGGTGAGATCTGCTTCATCCAGAAAATAACGTGCTTTTCTGGCAGATACCGAACCTCCGCCAAAGATGACGACTTTCTTCCTGCTGAAGTCGATGATCAGGGGGATCATTTCTTCAAGGTTAGTGGTGCTTTCCTATTAAGATGACGATATTTCAGAGGCGATGCTATTTGTTCTACTCAATCGTCTGATCTCTCATTGCATGGTCATCGGATCGATCCTGTCATTCGTCAGGTCTGTGAATAACCACCAATCGAGGAAAGATCGATATGAATAAATACGGACAATTCCTATAAAGTAAGGTCGCAGGGCAGAGATGTCCGAAGTGCGCCGATAGTGTAGTGGTTATCACTAGGCGTTGCCAACGCCTAAACCCGGGTTCGAGTCCCGGTCGGCGCATCACTTTTGTATTCATTTCTTCTGGTACTGCCAGGTACATTCTCTCCGAGGAACCTTTTGAAAAATGATACAATGAACTACTCTTCTCTCTATATTCAAATATCGTTAAAAAATGTAATTATCAAAAAAGAGATGAAGGGAAGGATTATTTCCTGCCTCCCTTCTTGTCTTTTGACTTGTTCTCAACAGCTGCTTCCTTACCCTTCTTAGCCGGTGCTTCGTATGCCATGAGGATATTTCACCTCCCCCCATCATCATCTGGGACAATCACTTCGTTTGCATATCAGATTATGAAGTTATCGTACACTTTTTCTTTTAATCGGAGAATGACCTTTAAATGACTCTCAAAATTGGTTTTTATTTCTATATACTCACTGAATTGGAATACGCGCAGCATAGGTGCTTCGAGGAGTTGAAAAGGGCCTCATTTAATCCTTGATAGTGTACTTCTCTCCATACTCGCGGCATGGTTTGTTCCTTCTGTAGCCTTTTTCACATAAAAATTCAGCTGCGATACTCATACTTGTTCTCTCTGGAATCACGGTTCTTTAGGAAAAAGCTAACACTGTTTGGAATTTGCTCTCTCTTCCTCACAATCTTTGGGATTCACTCATGTGGACCAAAAGAGAGAAGAGAGTACATGCAACAGGTGGTGAGCTGGAAGGATCATCATGGGTACCTGTCCACTTGCTTCGCGATCTGTTGCCGGAGCACTACAATGTTTGTGATAGATGAAAAGGAAATGATAATCCTGGATGTGAGCCTGAAATGGGAGTAAATGCGTCAATTGGGAGTCTTGATACTCAGGATGAGAATGAGCGGCAGGCAGCCATCCGTTTATTCCTCAGACAAGGATATCGTCCGGAGTTTGGTTTCTTCCCTGAAGAGGGGCTGTTCTCTTCCCATTCCGGATCCTCTCCTGAGTAGCCTGCTTCTCTTCCTGCTGAAAAAAGCAGGTTGATGTAGTCTGAGGAGGAGATCTATCTACAATGATGATCCTCCTTGGAGTTGGAAACACGCTTCTCTCAGATGATGGTGTCGGTTGTTGGATAGCCGATAGTTTCTCTCCAAAATGCTTCTCTTCAGATGGAATGAGAGCATTTCATGGCGGAACGGCACCAGAGAACTTCACGGCTCCAATCCGGCGTGAAAAGCCGGAAATTCTTATTATAGTGGATGCTGCGGAGATGGGTCTTCCCGCAGGCAGTATCAGGATCATCCCTCCCGATCAGATCGATGATACGAGCATCGGCACCCATATGCTGCCGCTCTCCCACCTCATTCACTACCTGTCATCTGACATTCCTGAGATCCTCTTCATAGGGATCCAGCCGGAAACCATCGAGATGGGCGAAGGGCTCTCGCCTGCTGTACAGAATGCAGCTGAGGCGCTCATTAACGTACTGAAAAAAGGAGAGTATGCCTCTCTGGAGAGGCTTTGAAAACTCGTTAAGGTATAGATGGAAAAGCAGGAATAAAGCTATTTTGACAACATTTGAATAAACTCTTCTCGTGTGAGTCCTGCCTGGCGAATAATTGATCTAAGGATACCCCTTCCCAATTCTTCTCCCTGATGGTCCGGTATGACAATAGTTCTACCATCCGGGTGATTCATAATGATATGGCTCCCCTTCTGCCTGACACATGAAAAGCCTGTTTCCTCGAGCAATTTTATAACTCTCCCGGCTTTAACAGGAGTTAATTTCAATGGCCTGAACCCCCACAAACTCCCGTATCTCGTCTGGCTCGGGGCATTCATTCACTTCGAGGTAGAGTGATATCGCTTCATCAAGCCGCCTTAATAACTCCTCATAGGTCTTTGCCTGAGTAAAGCAACCTGGCAGCGATGGGATCGAGGCATAGTAGTAGCCATCCTCGTCTTTCTCAATAAGGCAATTGATTTTCATTATTCTATCCTTGTGTTCTCAAATCAAATAGCTATTGATCATAGAGACGCCCTGCCGGATTTCATGATCACGGATGCCAGCAGATAGGAGACATCTGGTTTCCCAGTGATAAAAGAGAAATGACTAATAAAAAATGGATTCTGGAGGAATAATCTTCCTTATTCCACAATCTGGCTTTCGGCAAACCGGTCCTCGGTTGCGAGCAGAAACTCCGGGCTCATGGTGAGGACGCCTTTTGGGCAGATGTCATTACACTGTGAACAGAAGATGCACTGTGCCACATAAATCCTGATCCGTTTCGTCTCAGGGATGAACTCGATTGCATGTGCCGGGCAGACCCGTATACAGAGATTGCATCCGATACAGCCGTCCCGGTCATAGACGATCTTGCCGCGGAAATTTGGGGGTGTCGCAACCGGGGGGTTGATTGTGGCTTCGCCCGCACCCACCTTCTTCAGAAACTCGGTTACTGATGGCGGGAGGAACCGTGCCGGGAAGGGGTTTGTCGCGGGTATCTTAAAGACCTGTGCGAAGATCTCCCGGATCATCGGAAGTGCCATTTAGAAGACCCCCCTCAGCACCGAATCAAGGATCACAAGCGAAAGGCCAAAGAGCCCGGCCAATCCAAGCCATACCCAGAAGAGGGTGACGACATGGGTAATTCGAAACCTTGCAAGCCCTGTCCTGATCACCGTAACCGAGACGATCATCAGGAGAATCACCTTTGCGAAGAAGAACGCAGCATCCACTGCAAGGGCGACATAGCCTGTAAGCCCAAGCAGTGGTGAGAGATTCCAGGGGAAGAAGATTGCAACTGCAAGCCCGCCCATCACGAGCGTCTTCACACCCTGTGCAATC
>NZ_JARVGN010000103.1 GCF_029762515.1 Methanocalculus sp.
CAAGAAGCTTCACCTCCTCTCCGGTATAACCCGGCATGATATCCTCAACAAGATCATGGTCATCGATGGTTTCCTCGGGTTTGCCGAAGAGATAGCAACTGATCCGACACAGGCAGAATACCTCGGGCATGTCAGGGCAGCAGCAATGGTAATCCAGAATATCCTGGTATTCAACCGCCAGTACGAACAGCTTGGAATTGAGAAGCCGTCCTGGTTTGCGATCGATACTCTGATTGAGGGGATCGAAACAGAAGAGCGTCTCCCACTCAATTCAGCATGTGAGAGTTACTCGATCTATTGCGATCCGATGCTTGAGAAGGTCTTTTACAACCTCTATGATAATGCCCTCCGGCATGCTGAAGGGGCAACCCGGATAGAGATTGCCTGCCGCCCATCATCATCCGGCCTAAGAATCGTCTGGGAAGATAATGGCACAGGCGTCCCCGAAGATGAAAAAGAGGAGATATTCAAGCGTGGTTTTGGCAAGAACACTGGTATGGGGCTCTTTCTGGTGCGTGAAATTCTTGCGATCACGGGAATCACCATCACCGAAACAGGTGAGGAAGGAAAGGGTGCACGGTTTGAGATTTCTGTGCCTGAGGGAGCGTACCGGATCGGGAATCCGGCCTGAAGATAATCGACTTACCTACAATCGCTCTCTTTTCCGACAAGAAAACTCCTTTTGTCGCCTCTTCAGGCTGAATCTTCCAGCAGCTGATCCATAATCGCCAGGATCTGTGACAGCGTATCAATGGCGGGCATCATCATGAGGTTGCCATTGATCGAATACTGATCGCATTTGAGGGTTGTATGGAAGATGATCACTTCGTTCACCTCAACTGCCAGTTCTGCAAGGATCTCCTCGATCGCCGAATGCCCCATATCAATAACGAGGCTTGGTGGGGAGGGGAGCATTACGACACTGAGCAGCTCAGCGGTTGCATTCAGGAATGCAGAAGACATGATGTTTCCTATCTCCTGAAGGGTGCTCTCATCCATCTCAGTCAACTCCCGTTTCTCTTCAGCTATCCCGAGGAGCACATTGGTCATCCGGATGGCTGAATCCAGCGGAAGCAGGAAGATGATATACCCGGCATGATCGATCTCCCCCTGCATCTCAAAGAGGATTGTTACAAAGAGATCGTCAGTGACATACCCATGAATATCCGACAGATCCACGATCTCAACAGCTGGTACGGTCATCTGGATCTGGTGCATCAGCAGGGCAGAGAGTGCATTGGCGGCATGGGATGATCCGATATTCCCAAGCTCATTCAATGCATCCACCTGCATCGGTGTCAGGACTGTCATGATCTATCATGAATATTCTGTGCCAGGGTACTATAAGGGCATCGGATTTCCCCGGTTACGTTGCAACAGATGTTCCATTCATGGAGAACAAATAGTCTTTTGGGGAATTTTTGGGTTCAGAAAAAGGGTTGAGACGCCGAGGGGGAGATTTGAACTCCCGAGGTGCCGAACACCAGTGGCTTTCGAGGCCACCGCCTTCCCGGACTAGACTACCTCGGCATAGATCGAGATATAGAATTTCATTTGTGCGGTAATAAGGCTTATGAAGGGTTCTCCTATGCGTAGACTAACCCGCCATCATTGCCCGGAATTGTCTACGCCCCTCTCATAGGTATTTCGTGAGTTCCGTCTCAGATTCCCGGAGCTGTTCCCGTGCCTTCAGGCGTTCAGCAAGACGAATATACTCCTCAATGACCTCCTGCCTGCGTGTTTGTACTGTAAAATAACTCTGGGCAAAAAGGAATGAGCGTATACACTCTTTTCTGGGATCTCCATTCTGAGCAATGAGATGACAGGCATATCTGGTCAGCATTATGTCGGTTATCTCCCGCTCGAATCCTAAACCAGGGGCGACCATTTTGTTGACGTCAACAAAATGATCTGATATCTCATATTTTGCCTCCTCGCTATTGTATGTGGGTTGTTTGAAGCAGGTGCGGCGCGGGTATCGGGGGGCGGGGTCCGCGAAAGAAACAGGCTGGCAGAGGTGATACACCCTTGCTCGAGAGAGCAACCTGAAAGGCGATTCCGAAGGAATCGGGGCATATCTCCTCTGAAAGCCAGACGGAGCATCCTCGCCCCTCCCCGCGCCAGCATCTGCGGCCGCCCAGTACAACCTCCCTTGCGGAGCATGTGCGGACGGGGCAGTGGGCGGTGGGGGAAAACGCCTCAGTGAACAGATCCTCATGGTGATGCAAACACCTGATAATCAGATGATGACTTGTTCCCTATTGAAAACCCACAAGAATCAGCGAAGAGCCCATATTTTGCACTTTTTGATAATCGGCATCATTGCGTAGGTGCTCGATCCCCTCTGTTCAAAAATGAGTGGGCGAATAAGCCCCTTCATCTCTCAGCAGATCCGAAGGTCCACGCAGAACTTACGTCTAAATTACATCCGCGTTCTTTCTTCGTTCAAGGATATTTCTGATGATTGTATCTGGATCTTTCTCCAGTATCGCTCTCCTTTCCTCTGTCCAATCACCTCTTCCAGGCTCATAGATCTGAAGGAAACGAATGGCATCATCCGGTCCAAGTCGCTCAACGAGTACATCAAGCCCTTCCCGCTGAATCTGTTGCAATGTTTTGGCACTCATCGTCTCTCCTCCTCAAGCCAGGTAACAGGATTATATCCTTTTATATGTATGTTTTGATTTCCTATAATAAATGATATGAGATCATCATCTGTACTAATGAATAAAGCATCAACCTTTTCGGCACATGCGATATGAAGCGAATCCATTGCATCACCTCCCATTGCTATTAATTTATGCATGCGGGAAATAATTTCTTCGTTAATATAAATATGTTCGTGTGACGCCAATAACAGTCTCTCAACACGAATTCGCTTGTTAATATCTGGAATATTTGAGATTTCTTCTTGGATAACTTCGCTAGTTACCAGACTCAGTTCATTTATGGAACAGAGGTGAATGATCTCGAGAACTGCTGTCATTTCCAGACGGATCCGAATAGAAGTCTGGTCATCAAATGGTCGGCAGAGACAACAGACATCCAGATAAACTTTTGGGGTGTTCTTCTCAATACCCATTGTATCAGGATCATGATCTATTTATTAAAATAATTGGCGTTAGGTATTCTATACGAAACCGCTCTGCACGAATCCAGAAACCTTTATGCCCCCCCGGACTGCTATCGCCACTACTATCAGCTTGAAATACAGACACTCACTATATGCAGCACACCCCTCTCCGTCTGATCATCTTTGACTTCGACGGGGTCATCGCCGAGTCCATTGCAATGAAGGCAGAAGCGTTCCGCGAGACCTTCTCGTTTGTACCAAAACATCAGGATGAGATCGTGCAGTACCATCTTGATAACGGAGGAATGAGCCGTTTTGTGAAGTTCCGCCACATCTACAAAGAGATGCTCCATGAGGAACTCAACCCTGAACAGGAAGAGTTGCTTGGAGAGCGGTATGCGGGAATTGTCCGCGAGAAGATGTTCTCTATCCCGCTTGTTCCGGGTGCTCTTGAGCTCTTAAACGACCTAAAGGGCAGAATCCCTCTCTATGTCGTCTCTGCAACACCCGGGGAAGAGATGCTGGAGATTGCAGATCGGCGGGGGCTTGCAGGGTATTTTGATGGGATATACGGATCTCCCCGATCAAAGGCGGACTGTATCCGTGAGATCCTCTCTACAAACGGCGTTTCACCTGAAGAAACCCTCTTCATCGGTGATGCTCCACAGGACCATGAGGCAGCATTGAAGACCGGTGTCCGGTTCATTGCAAGGGTGGCGCCGGGCGATCAGGATAGATTCTCAGGAAAACCCGGTGTTGAGCGGATCGTATCCGATCTGCATGAGATCCGGGAGTTCGTGTCACCCAATCTCTAAAAAGGAATTTTGGTATTCTGTAAAAGGAAAAGAAGGGTGGTGGTGTGCTTCCCGGATCAGTGGGACTGGGTGACCATCATATCGTCGACCCTGATCAGGAGGGATGCGATCTCTGCTGCGCTCTGGATTGCCTGGCGCTTTACACGCATCGGCTCAAAGACACCCTCTTCACTCATGTCGACAATCTTTCCGGTAAAGACATTCAGGCCTGCATTCTTCTGTCCGTTTGAGTGCGCCTTCTTCAGATCCACCAGCTTATCGATCGGGTTGAAACCTGAATTCTCGGCAAGTGTGATCGGAATGATCTCAAAGGCGTTTGCGAATGCCTCGACAGCAATCTGCTCACGGCCGCCGATGGTTGTTGCGTATTCGCGGATACGGACGATCATCTCGGTCTCAACAGCGGCTCCGCCGATGGTGTACTTGCCATCTTCCATTGCATCCTGGATGACACGCTTTGCATCATTGATTGCACGGTCAAGCTCGTCGATGAGGTACTGGGTGGAACCCCGGATCAGAATTGTCACTGCCTTTGCGTTCTCGCAGCCGGAGATCTTTGTCAGATCCTCCCCTTCCATCTGCTCCACCTGGTGTGCGGTTCCGAGGGTCTCGGCAGTCAGGTCTTCCGGTTTGTTGACGATCTCTCCGCAGAGTGCCTTTGCCGCATACTTCATCTCCTTCTCGGTCACATCCTCAAGGGTGTAGATACCGGCCTTTCCGAGGTAGAACTGCACAGAATCGGCGATGCCTTTCTGGCAGAGGAGTACATTTGCACCTGATGCGATGATCTGATCGGCAATCTTCTTCAAAGAAGCTCTCTCAGCATCGCCAAATGCCGCAACCTGTTCGGATGAGGAGATCTTGATCTTTGCCTTGGTCTGGGTCTTGGTGATCTCAAGAGGAGTGCTTATCATCGCAACCTTTGCACCCGTGACGATCTTTGGCATCTGCTCGTCCACACGGGCTTTCCCGATGATAACGCCCCGAACAAGCTCGATGTCATCCATCGCATCACCCTTCTGGGTCTTGACAAGGATGTCATCTTCATCGATGACGATCCTGCCTGATGAACTGTCGGCAACTGTTGCAACCGCATCTACTACGATATCAGCTGCCTTCTCCATGACTGCCTCGATCGTCTTTCCGATCATTGCGGTCTTTGCGATCTTCATCAGGCTCTCTTTATCGTCTGGGGTGACATTGATCGCGAGTTCCGAGAGGATCTCAAGCGACTTTTTCATGCCGAGGGAATAACCCTTTGAGATGTTTGTCGGGTGGATTCCCATCTTGAGCATGCGTTCGGCCTGCTCCATGAATGAACCGACCATGATGGCTGCGGTGGTGGTTCCGTCACCGCACTCATCATCCTGTGCGGTTGCTACCTCGACCACCATCTTGGCGCCGGGGTGCTGAACAGAGAGCTCGCTCAGGATGGTTGCTCCATCATTGGTGATGGTGATATCGTCTCCATGCACGAGCATCTTGTCCATTCCGCGTGGCCCGAGGGTCGTCCTGACCGCTTCTGAGATCGCTTTTGCCGCGAGGATATTTGATCGCTGTGCTTCGTGTCCGCGGGTCTGTTCGACGTTATCCCGCAAAATAATGATTGGTTGTCCGGTTAATTGATTATGACTTGCCACTCTGTAATCCTCCTGTAGTGATAAAAATTGAATTGAACTTCTATATAAATATATCCTATGTTGGGAACCCCGTCAGTCGATTCTGGAGATTCTGAAGAGTGAGTGTACAGGAACCCCCTCAACCTCGGTGATACCGCGCTTATCGAAGAGGACCCATATCGCTACCGGAACTCCGCCATGCCTTCTGAGATAAGCAACAACTTCCTGGATTGTCCTGCCTGAGGTGATGACATCATCAACGATAATACAGCGTTTTTCCTTCACTGTTGCAAAATTTCCTGAGATTGATCCAATGGGTGTCTCTGATGTGGCGTGTTTTGCAGGATGGTATACGGCAAGGCTGCATCCCTCACGTGCCCCGATAAGGGTGGCAAGCGGGATGCCCGAGATTGCAATCCCGACGATCACGTCGGCATCAAGAGGCTCGGTACGATCTGCTGGTGGGATGTATGCATCGATCATCATCGCTGCCACGGCCTCAATCAGTTGCGCATCACAACTGACCCGTGTCCAGTCT
>NZ_JARVGN010000104.1 GCF_029762515.1 Methanocalculus sp.
CTCTGTTGTTGAGGGACATCTCACCCGCCATGGAAAGGTACAACGCCTCTATCTCTGTATTGATGAGATCCAGAACTATCCCTACTGGGCTCCTGCCATAAAGACATTGTATGACACAAAGAGTACCATCAAGTGTATCCTTACCGGTTCGGTATCAACACTCCTCAGGCAGGAGATGAGTACACGCCTCTCCGGGCGCCACTTCTCAATGACAGTGTATCCCCTCACATTCGCGGAATGCCTCGGTTTTCAAAAAGCTGATCAGCCCACGATTATGCAGAAAAGGAAGGCATTTGGCGAATACCTGAAGTACGGAGGGTTTCCCCGTGTCGTCCTTGAGCCCGATGAGGGCATGAAGATGGAGATCCTCAAGAACTACTATGAGACGATCTATCTCAAAGATATCATCCTTCCAAACAGAATCCGGAAGAACAGCGAGATAGTTGATCTCCTCTACTACCTGATCTCAAATACCGGCACCCTCCTCTCGTACAATAAAATCGCAGAAACCTTACAGATCTCAACAGACACAGTCCGGGAATATATCGAGTATGCGGAGAACGCATTTCTCCTCTCCACGCTGATGAAGTATGACTACTCACTTAAGAAACAGCTTGCAAATCCAAAGAAGATCTATGCGATTGATCCGGGCCTTATCAATGCTGTTTCATTCGCTTTTTCTGAGAACAGAGGACGCCTTATTGAGAATGTCATCTTCATGACCCTCAAGCGAGCGTATGAGTCAATATACTATCATAAAGGCCAGTACGAGTGCGATTTCCTGGTGAGTGTGGACAGGCAGATCACCCATGCCGTTCAGGTGACACAATCCCTGAAAGAGCCAAAAACACGGGAGAGGGAGATCAGGGGTCTCTCAGAAGCAATGGAGACCTATGGCCTGCCGGAAGGAATCATCATTACCGAGTATGAGTCAGAAGAGATCGAAACTGACGGGAGAAGAATTCATGTCATCCCATGTTATGCATGGCTCACCCGGAATGGCCGGATCTTGTGAAACGAGGATGTTTCAGCTACACCCCACTTTTTTTGAGACAGAAGTTTGCCACTTTAGCTTCAGTATTGATGACAACGCCTTGAAAATCCGCTGTAACAAAACGCGATCCCATAGAGCTAACAGAGACAGACATTCCAGAGTGCATCAAGTGGATCGCGAAAGACCTCCATCTTACGTTTGATAATAGTGTTTGAGATATTGAAGACAAGTGCAACCTTTACTTTCAGGAGACCAACAGGAATACCTTCTCCAGAAGAGATTTGAGAAAACGGTAAGCAACACATAGTCCGATCACTCGGTTTATCCAGCCCTTTAGGATTACTGGCTGGCATACCCACACTAGTTCGGATACACAATGATATTTCTATCTGCCATACTAATGAGAAATGATCAGGGAAGAGCTTCATCCCGGTGGATCTCATCAAATGACAAAATCGAATCGAACTCTTCAGCATAGAGACCTGTAGAAAAACCTCACTTAAAGTATTATTTTTCCCGGAATCTAAACTTGAAGATCAATTATTATATCTTCAGTAGAGGATGATGATTTATTATATCTAAAATACAGGTTACGTAAATGAGACAAACCTACAATTATTCATTCCCACCACAAAGACCAAGAAGGATTTCCATTGAAGGAATAATATTCACCGAGGGAGTCATAACGGGTTTATTTTCTGTAATTAAACTCAAAATAGGAGTCTCGATAGATCCAGTTGACATGATGATCCTTATCCTGAAAACGACACAGACGGTAATGAACAAAATCAACCCCACGGTTAACAGTGGAATATCTATTGATGTGATTTGCACAATATTGCCTATCATTGCCTTAATTTGCTCAATAGCAACGATTTTACTGATTAAAGAACGTATTTTTGGAGCAATTATATATTTTTTAGGTTTTCTATTGTCATTCATTGCATTGATGATTTTATTATAATTAACAAAACATAGATGTATTTAATTAATAGTAAAGAATGTATTCATAATAAAGGTCATTTCATGCGACATTATGATGTTTTTATTTGCCATGCATCTGAAGATAAAGATGAAATAGCGACCGCCCTTGCTAATGAGTTAAAACTACATGGATTAGAGGTTTGGTACGATGATTTCATTTTTACATCTGGAGATAAATTAGAGGAAACCATACTTAAGGGGCTTAATAGGTCAAGATATGGGATTGTAATCATTAGCAACCATTTTTTTGTAAAGGACTGGCCTAAAAAAGAGTTAGATTGGCTTAGTAGGAGAGAAGTGGATGGTAAGAAAGTTATCCTGCCAATATGGCATAATGTGACCAAAGAAGAAGTTAATAATTATTCCACAGAACTAGCCAACACACATGCTCTCCAATCATCTGATGGAATTCTTAAGGTTATTGAAAACCTTATTCGAGTTATCGATGATGGTGTTTACCTAACTGAAGAAGATATCAAAGCTATCGATAAATCATTCAAAGAAAGTAACCCGTTAAAGATGATTTATGATAGAGCTGAAGAGAGAGGTAATTACTGGGAATATACTCTAAAATTCAATGCTCCTACAAATCCTTTTTCTATACCAACTCTAAAGGTGGTATTCTATACTTACAAATCCATCTCACCGGCCAAAAGACGATATCCTGACGCAAAAAACGAAGACGCAAAAAAAGTTGAGAGCTGGGGACAACGTTTACTCGTCACAGATGTAAGTGAAGAAAGCTACGGGTATACGAACCGCGGAAGAAACAAAGATGTTGATTGGGAAGTTGGCGTTGTAGTTTTCCGCAGATATAATCTTCTTATAAGAATTGAGCATTTATACCCAATTGAGCCTCAAATAAGGCGATCCATTGATAAAGCAGAAGAATATGCTCGTATTGTGGATTCAAGAATTATCACACTCATGAAGGATAAAAGAATCGAAATTCCGAATTAGAAGAGTTTTATTAAAAAACGAGTGGACTCGTCGTGATTCGAACACGAGATCTTCGCCGTGTGAAGGCGACGTCATAACCAGCTAGACCACGAGTCCCGGTACTCTTATTCTATTCTTCATCCTCGGGGATAAGGCTTTTCAAAAATGATATGGATTTGTTTCAAACCGAAATGGAGAGGATAGCAGACCCCTCAAAGCGGCGTATACTCTCCTGTCACTTCGCTCAGGTACACGCCTGATCCCAGCCACCACTCATCATTCACGGGGAGGACATACCCGATCTTCAGCTCCTCCCGGTTCCCTTCATCGGGGTTTGGCCAGATGAAGACGATAAAGCCGCCACCCTCTTTTGCAGTTGTTGCAAGGGCTTCGATATTCCGCATCCCGTACATATCCACACGATCATACAGGTTTGATCCGATCTTCTCAGGGAGATAGGGATGCCCGATCAGGGTGCCGTCATACGTGTATGCATAGAGATAGTGGCCATTGGCATTCACAAACCGGCCACTGAGATCCGAGATCTCAGCAAGGGCCGCCTCATCCCCTTCCGAGAGGGCATACGCGGCCCCGTCCTCAACAAGTGTAATCATATCGCCGACAACCCCCGGATACCCTTCACCGGGACTGAGATCGGCGAGGGCAACACCGGATCCGATCCACCAGCCCTCGCCTGCCGGGAGGACGTACCCGAGCTTCGGCTCATAGGTTGCATATGCCGCCTCATCAATTCCGCCCCCAGACGGTTTCGGATAGAGATAGGTGATGAATCCCCCACCCGCAAGAGCGACATCCCGACCCATCCGGATCACCGGCAGGCCCCGGCTGTCAGTCCAGTCCGATCGATTTAGCCCGACACTTCCCGGCTCATAGGGGTGGGCGAGCAGGACGCAGTCATTATCATAGGCATAGATGTACCAGCCGTCATGAGTATACTCACCCAAAGGATCGCCAAATGCGGCCAGTGCCTCGTCTTTCCCGGAACCTGCCGCATATGAAACCGCATCCTGCATATATGACTCCAATGTCGCCATCACCATTGCAGCATACCGATCCTCTTCAGTTGGAGGAGTGTGCTCACCACCGGGGGATTCAACCACGGGTTTCGCACTCTCTTCAGCAACACAACCCGCACAGGCAAGCATCACCATCATGCATAAAAACAGACCCATAATCCAGCATTTCATTAAGAGTGGTTCAATGAGAAGAGAGAAAAAGATAACGAATGCGAAAAGAAGTGAAAAATGCATCGACCGGGAATTGAACCCGGGCTATTGGCTTGGAAGGCCAAAGTCATACCACTAGACCATCGATGCGATGCGTCTTTTATGTTCTCGTTGAAGAGATTTAAGGATTACGTAATTGCATCCCAACCGGGATGGGAAAAGAGGGGTTACCAGCCACCCCTGATCTCCTCATTCAGCTTCTCTAATGCCGCAATCCGCTTCTCAAGAGGCGGGTGGGTCGAGAAGAGCTCCATTAAGGACTGTCCCGAGAGGGCAGGGATGATGAAGAAGGCGTTTGCACCCTCCACCTCCTGCTTCTTCTGCCGTGGCACAGCATCCATCCTGTTGCTGATCTTCATAAGGGCACTCTGAAGCGCCTTTGGATTATTGATGATGCACCACGATCTGCGGTGAACTCGCGGTACCGTGAGAGCGTCCGGATCAAAAGCGTTGCCGCCACCCAGACCAGGATCGCAACGATCCATGCGATGATCCATGGGTTGCCGTCACGCCGGTCAAAGAGGGAAGCAAAGAGTGCGTTCTGGACGATCAGTGCCGCAACCATCGCCAGGAAACTGGCGACAGTCATGGTCATTACATCGCGATTCTTGATATGCGAGAGTTCGTGTGCAACGACCGCCTCAAGCTCCTCCTTTGACAGAATCCGCATGATCGAATCAGTCACCGCAACAACCCCGTGCTTCGGGCTCCGGCCGGTTGCAAATGCATTCGGCACCGGAGACTGCATGATCGCAATCCTCGGTTTTGGGAGATCGGCTGTTGCACAAAGCCGTTCAACCATCCGGTGGAGTTCCGGGTACTCGTCTTCGGCAACCACCCTTGCACCGGTACTCATCAGCACCAGCTTGTCTGAGAAGAAGTACTGTGAGAAGGCCATCACAAAGGCAATACCTATCAGAAGCTGAAGGGACAGCCCCAGAACCGCCTGTAGCACGGTGAGGAAGATGAGGTACACGAGGAGCAGGAGTGCCCAGGTGAAGATCATCCTCATGGTGAGGCCATAGTCGCGCTTCCATTTCATACCCTTATCTTTGCCTTTCGCCTTCATAATACCTGCGAACAAGACCATTCACAGTACCATAAATCAAGAGAATATTAGTAAGATCAGCGCACCTAATACGATTGAGGAATCAGATGCAACTCGATGAAGTGACGATCAGCAGGGCAATACTGGAGACACATGCGGAGATCTTTTCGAGATACCTCGATCTCGACATCGCCATAGTCGGCGGGGGCCCCTCAGGTCTCGTCTGTGCCGCCCTTGCTGCAGAAGATGGGAGGAAGGTCGCCATCATCGAGAAGAAACTCTCTGTAGGCGGGGGAATGTGGGGAGGCGGCATGACCTTCCCGCGGATTGTGGTCCAGGAGGAGGGAAAACGGCTCCTTGATCAGTTTGGGATCAGATCAAGGGCATACAAACCCGGCTACCATGTCGCATCATCAGTAGAGTCTGTTGCAAAATTAACCGCAGCAGCCTGTGATGCGGGGGCAGAATTCTTCAACCTTACCTCGGTTGAAGATGTCGTCATCAAGGGGGACGGACGGGTATCGGGCCTCGTCATCACCACATCACCGGTTGAGATGACCGGGCTCCATGTCGATCCGCTCACCCTTGCAGCAAAAGTGACCGTCGATGCAACCGGCCATGATGCCATCGTCGCCAACTGCGTCCTCAGGAAGGGAGGCGACATCACAATCCATGGAGAGAGTTTCATGTGGGCAGAGCGGGCAGAGACTAATATCATCAGCCATACCCGCGAGATCTTTCCGGGCCTTATTGCCTGCGGCATGGCAGCAAATGCAGTCGCAGGC
>NZ_JARVGN010000105.1 GCF_029762515.1 Methanocalculus sp.
GGTCGAGAGGAGGATCAAAACAGCAACCAGAAGGCCGTACATCCCCTGTGTCTGGGGAACAGCCTGAAATACGAGTGCCTGCCCGAACTTCTCGGGCTTGATGGCAATCACTCCGGCACCGGTGGCGCCGGCAATACCGACACCCATGCCGGATCCGATGGCAGACAGTCCTACCGCGAGCCCGGCACCGGTGACTGCCAGAATAAATCCGGGTGTTAGTTCAGGTATCATGGTTCATCCTCCGGAAGAATGGTCTTCCTACGATCCGTTGCAAATGGCTGGAAAAGGCGGCCGCCTCCTTCATAAAAGTGGCCAAAGAACTCGACATACTGGAGCCGGAGGGCATGGATAAATCCGCCCAGGGACTGGAGCAGGAAGTTTGCCAGATGGCCGCCGACTGCAAACAGTACCGCAACGATGGCGAGATACGGGTGGACAGATCCGATCATCTCAGAGAGGATATTCACGGTCATCGCAATCCCGGCAGTTGCGAGTGCAAGCGCAAGAATCCTTGTATAACTGAGCCAGTCCCCAAGGAACCCCGTGATGCTGAAGAACCCAAGAGGCCCTTCGAAGGTGAGGATCAGGGCAGCGGCTGCTGCTGCTCCTGCTCCCGATACAAAAAGAAGGGGAAGTGGAATCTCCGCCCATCCGAAGAATGCGAAGAGAAGAACTGCCGCACAGGGCTGGAGTATAAACCAGACCCCCTGTTCTTTGAGCATCTTCCTGAGTTCACCCGCTTTGATATTGCTGTATGCAGCGATTCCAAGGCCCATGTTCAGGTGAAAAATCCCAAAGAGAAGGGCGGCGGTGAGGATGGTGATTGGATCCATCAGGGGATCGATTAATACGAAGGGCGGGGATATGCCGAAGAATCTCGGGAGGAGATCCCCAAAGAAGCCCCCCTGTACGATACCGAAGAGAATGCCGGAGATACCGCAGGCAAAAAGGATAAACGAGAAGTCACGGGTTGACCCCGGGTACCATGCAGGGCCTGCAAGGAGGGCTGCTGCAACCAATGCAAGCAGCAGCCCGTAGCCCGCATCCCCAAGCATCACCCCGAAGGTGATGACGAGGACCGGAGCAATAAAAAACGTCGGATCCACCTCACGGTACCGGGGCGGGGCAAATGTCGTGGTGAGTGACCTAAACGGCGAGAGCCAGCGTGGATGATTGTATGCAACAGGAACAGCGGCATCCCCGTCCTTCCCCGGAACAGCACGGTAGATCATGGTGCCACCTGCATGAAGATCCCCGATCTTCTCAAGGAGAGGGAGATCATGGCTTTTAATCCAGCCTGAATAAAGCCTGAGATCGCGGGTTGAGCCGGTGAGGGCGGCGGCATCAACTGCATCCCGTGCAATTCCGAGGTCCTCTGCAAGCCCGGCAAGCAGTTGAAGGTATTCTGAGCTTTTCTCCCGCAGGCAATTCTGTATCTCTTCATCTTCCTGATGGAGAGCATCCTTCTCTTTCCGGATATGTTCAAGCGCCTCAGGAACAGAACTCCCATGTTCGCCGAAGGTAAAATCCGCAAAACCCCTTGAACGGAGGAGTGCATCAACTCTTTCGGCAACACGTGAATGCGCAAGGACGACTGCGATCATCCCCTCTTCCTCCAGCCTGCATGCAGAGTGCGCAATTGCCTCTGATATTCCCTCTTCCTCAAAAAGTGCGTTTAAATCCTCGCATTCACCGGTTGGAATGAGCCCTGCCCTGATGGTGATGAAACGGGATGGCTCACGCGGAGGGAGGGCCTCTCCAACGCACCGAAAGAGGAGAAGATGCTCTTCATCTTCATCAAGGCGTGCGAAACGCTCATGGATAGCTGAACGGCGAACCCGGCAGGAGAGGATCTCCGAGATCACCGGGTTATACCTGTCCACCACCTTCAGCAGTGAGGCGGGATCAGATCGCTCTGCCGGAACCGGGGATTTCCGATCCGGGAAGAAGAAACCGGTGATCCTTCCCTGCTCTTCCCTGTGATCATGGAGCGCCTCCACAGCACGCTCGGTCCGGGCCTGGGCAGCTGCGAGTGCCTGCCGGATCTCATCCCTTTGCACCGGTGAGATAAGGTGGAGGAGGTGCTCGTCACCGGTGATCGGGGTCAGTTCAAGAATCCCCTCTTCATGGAGAGCTGAGAGGAACGGTGCTGCATACCGGCGATGGATCCCCACCGTCACCTTCTGCATCTCAGCCGGATAGAACATCCTCCCCTCCGGTGACTACGGCTATGATTGCAGAAACCGCACTATCCTTTCGTGAGGCAGCAGCAGACATAATCTCTTCAACACGCCGATCCGTTTCAGAAGCGATTTCTCGGGCTTTTCCCTCAGAATCCTGTATTAAACGGTTAACGGTTTCTTCTGCCTCTGCTGAAGCCTTCTTCAGTTCATCTTCGGTATATGCTGCCGCTTCTTTCCTGGCGGAACTGACTGCTTTTTCTGCCTCATCTTCAGCAGCCTTGATCCGTGAGATCGCCTCTTCCTCCACCTTCAGGACAGCCTCGATATCATGAACCGGCATGATTGTGTTTATAGATTGACCCCGTTATTAACCTACGCCCTCATAGTATTCTTTATCTGATCATAGAGAGGAGAGATGATATCCGGCACCAAATATGCCGGATCGGGGAAGAATCAATGCAGGGAATCCTGACAGCAGATATCGGCGGCACATACAGCAGGTTCGCCGGGTTCACTCTTGGTGATGATGGTACCATATCCCGGCTGAATGCTGTTTCGCTCACAACGAGCAGTTTCAGTTCATTTGACGATCTGATCGAAGAGGCCCTCATGTACGCAGCCCCGGCTTCGGGCTCTTCATGGGAGGCGATGGTGCTTGCGGTACCGGGATTGGTCAGGGATGGCGTGCCTGGAATCCTGCCCAATGTTCCTTGGCTGGCTGATATACGCACCCTCAAAACAAAGATGCCGGAGACAGAGATCCACCTGATCAATGATTTTGTTGCCCAGGCATATGCCTGCCTGCTGGAGACAGGGCTTGCGGGAGAGGTGATACAGGAAGGAAGATCCGGGGATGGCGGCGTCATTGCAGTTGTCGGCGCCGGAACCGGCCTTGGCCATTGTGCAATCAGAAAGGGAGCGGGCGATAGTATCTGTGTTATTCCTTCAGAGGCCGGCCATGCCGCCTTCCCCTTCTATAGAGGCGATGAGGCTCGTTTCATGGAGTATCTCATGGAGAGAACCGGAATAAAGCACCCGCATAACGATCTGGTGGTGAGTGGCCCCGGTCTCGCCCACCTGCATGCATGGCTGACCGGCGAGATGCTTCCTCCAAATCAGGTTGTCAGGAGAATAGGGCCTGATTCAGAGACAACAGAGTTTTTTGCCCGGTTCTATGCACGTGCATGCAAAAATTATGTGCTCAACACCCTCTCAACAGGCGGCCTCTTCATCACCGGCGGTGTTGCGATGAGAAATCCGTTCCTCGTGATGAACGATTCTTTCCGTGAGGAGTTCATCGATGCTCCGCATTACCAGGATATGCTCGAAACAATCCCCGTTTCCCTTGTTTGTGACGAAGATGTGGGGCTCCTCGGAGCAGTACGGTACGGCATGCTGAACCTCAGAGGATGAGCTGATCAGGAGGCTTTTTATTTTACCGGGTGAGAGAGATTCCACATGACCATTGATGAGATCCGCGAGGAGATTGCAACAATAGATGCCGGGATTGTCGATCTGATCAAAAGGCGGCAGTCGCTGGCCGGAATGATGGCACATGAGAAGGTGAAGGCAGGCAGGCCGCCGGTCGACCCCGCACAGCGGGAGCAGGTGATCTCCCGGGCAGTGGATCGGGCGGTTGAGGCGGGTATCGATCCGACAGGTGTACGGGAGATCTTTAACAGGCTTGTCGTGATGAGCGAGGATAAGCAGAGAGGATGCATGGGTGATGGAAACCTGCCGTGATGGAGTGTTTCACAGTATAAAGGAATAAAAAAGTGAGTGAAATAAATACAAATGACAATATCTCTTTTTCTATGCTTTTCTATAGATATTCAGCCCGATCTTGATCTCATCATCATCAGGTAGTCCAATATTTCCCTCACTCGATGCAATGATGACCGATTTACCTGACTTTGAAATGCCGAAATCTTTTGTGAGATCCACTTCGATGATCAGTTTCGATCCCTCTCTCTTCATCTCCATATTCTTCATGATGCTGATCTCTTGCACCGCTCTGCAATGAAGCTGCCGGGAGATGATCCGGTGAGTATTGAGATGTGATGAGGTGAACTGACAGGCAATTACCATCATGCAGTCGATCGATTCTTAAGATATGAGGAGATACAATTCCTGATGCAATCTTCCCATGCGATCATTATTGCCATTGCCTGCCTGCTTGCCGGAGTAGTCATCGGAATGGTAGTTATCCCTGTACCTGATGCGGATCCTGATGATGATGCGGCGATGATCCTTCTCAGGCTCCAGTCAGAGATCTCAGCATCGCTGGAGACGCTTGATACCAAACTGGCATCCGCTGCATATGATCTCGGATCAACCGGCCTTGATAACAAGGCGGCACGGGATATCCTGCTTGAAATAAGCAGTATCCATCCGGCGGTCATCGACAGCACCACCGTCAGCCCGGAAGGCATCATTCTTGCTGCTGAACCATTCTTACACCACGATGTGGAAGGCGTGGATGTCTCGGATCAGAAAGCAACACAGCAGATTCTTGCAACCCACCGCCCGATCATGAGCGGCATTATTCCGGTGGCAGAGGGAGGCGATGCATCGTTTATCAGCGCACCCGTCTTCAGCAGGGGCGGGATCGCGAGCGAGCCGCCGGGGAGGTTCCTTGGGTTCACCTCCATCGTGTTTCAACCGCACCTCCTGATCGGGGAGGCGGCTGAGCCGGTTGTTTCCGGAAAACCCTATTCGATCACCGTCGTCGATACTGACGGCCGTGTCCTCTATGATACCGATCCGGAACAGATCGGGCTCCCCCTTGACGATCCCGTCTATACCGCCTATCCCGTGCTCGTTGAGTTCGTCACCCGGGTCACAAAGGAGCGGCAGGGGCAGGGGAGCTATATCTTCCGTGACCAGACAAAAGAGGCTGTCTGGACGACCGTATCACTGCACGGGACAGAGTGGCGGGTGGCGGTCACACGGACTCTATGAGGGAGAGGAGAGCTTCCTCCTTTGTAGTATAAACAGGGCCAGTGAGAAGAGAGCAATCAAAGGAATTACTGCTAAAGGGGAAGATTCTTCTGATTGCGGCATTTCCCGAACCAAAGGATCATAGAGATCAGGATGCAATGCTTCTGCCACCTCTTCGAGTGCATCCACAATTCTGGGTCCGCCCCGGCTTATGATATCGGATTCAATAATAATAACCCGGTTATTTTGCACCGCATCCAGCCGTGCAAGCCGTGGTTCTGTCATGACATAGTTATAGATGACATCATAGCCGGCTTTTCCCATTCCAGTTCCCGAGCTGACAAGGATATAATCGGGATTTGCGGAGACAAATTCTTCAAGGCCGACGATCTTATACTCATCAACTCCTGAAAATGCATTCCTGCCGCCTGAGGTTCTGATCACCTCGTTCTGGAAGGTCCGGTCACCAGACACCCATATCGGATCATGCCAGACGATATGGGCAACAGACGGGGTGTGGGATCGGGTGGCAACCCGCTCCTCGACCGCCGCAATTCTCTGGCTAAGCTCCTGATTCAGCATCTCCGCATTATCTTCAGCACCGCAAACCCTGCCAAGCAGTATGATCATCTCCAGGATCTCATCGATTGTTTCCGGATTGATGACAAGAACCGTTATCCCAAGTGATCGAAGTCGGTTAAACACCTCCTCGGAGTTCTTTGGAGCAGCCACCACCAGATCAGGCCTTGCAGCAACGACCTTTTCTGCACTGATTGTGGTAAACCCGCCCATTGATTCAATCTGACGGGCTTCTGGGGGGTAGTCACTCTGTTCAGCCACCCCGACAAGCCGAT
>NZ_JARVGN010000106.1 GCF_029762515.1 Methanocalculus sp.
TATGGCGGGGCTTGTCAAGGTATTTTTCGATGAAGATTGTCGGATCTCCAAAAGCAGACTGAGCGATCCGCATTCCTTTCTCGATCGCCTCGGCAATGCCGGAACTGTCCCTGACGATCTGCATTCCGATTCCGCCGCCACCGGCGCTTGCCTTCACAATAACGGGGTATCCAATCTCTTCTGCAAAAGCAATGCCTGCCTCAGTCGATGTGACTCCCCCCTTTGTCCAGGGCAGAACCGGAACCCCGGCAGAGCTCATCGCCTCTTTGGAATCGAGTTTTGATCCCATCATGTGAATGGTCTTTGAAGATGGTCCGATGAATGTGATGCCTGCCTGCTCCACATTCTCAGCAAAATGATAATTCTCAGCTAAAAAACCATATCCGGGGTGAATCGCCTCTGCCTCACAGAGTGTGGCAACCTCAATGATTCGATCCCGATTCAGATAACTCTTCGAGGGGTGTGCTTCTCCGATGTGAAATGCTTCATCGGCATATTTCACATGGAGTGCATTTTTATCGGGGGTTGAATAGATTGCAACCGTCTCAATACCCAGTTCCCTGCAGGCACGCATAATACGGATAGCGATCTCGCCCCGGTTTGCGATGAGTACCTTATCAAAGAAGGTCATTGGACCACCAGTAAAATATCTCCGTTTTGTACGACCGCTCCGGCATCGACAAAGATCTCCTGGACCTTTCCATCAACAGGGCTGTGAATCGGGTTCTCCATCTTCATCGCTTCAAGGATGACCAGTGTATCTCCTTTCTTCACCTCCTGACCGAGACTCACCTTGATATCAAGAACCATCCCCTGCATATTGCTCTTGATACCGCCGGGGAGATCCCCGCGTGGGATCTGTGATTTAGTGGAACTGCCAACCGGAGAAGACAATGCACTCCCTTCAACCGATACGATCCTGACAGAGAAGATCTCCCCATCAACTTCAACTTCCATCGCGTGGGGGAAATCAACAGATCCTGATCCCTCCTTCTTTGGAACAGGTATAGGCTCGGGGGTCTTCTCTCCTCTGAGAAATGCAGGGGCAATCGCCGGATAGAGGATATATGTCAGGACATCCTCTTCTTTTTTGACAAGACCCATGTCCGTTGCCTCTTTCTTCATGCTCTCATAGATCGGCGCAAGCAGATCTGCCGGCCGTACTGTAATCATCTCTTCCCCATCGATGATCTGTTGCCGGATTGCATCAGGAATTGGTGCAGGCGGCTGTCCATACAGGCCATGTACATAATCCTTCACCTCTTTGGTGACATTCTGGTACCGCCCGCCCATCAGAACATTCAGAACAGCCTGTGTGCCGACAATCTGGCTTGTGGGGGTGACAAGTGGAGGGTATCCGAGATCCTTACGCACATGTGGGATCTCATCAAAGACTGCCTGGAGTTTATCGATTGCATCCTGCTCCTTGAGCTGGGAGACGAGGTTTGAGATCATTCCGCCCGGCAGCTGATAGACAAGGACGTCGCTATCAATCCGCTCGGAGATGGGATCAACAAGGGCATTGTACTTCTTCCTGACATCCATACAGAGGTTCCGAACCTTTCGGAGTGCCAGGAGATCGATTCCTGTCTCACGCGGTGTGCCGATCACCGAAGCAACAATACTTTCGGTGGCTGGCTGCGATGTCCCAAATGCAAATGGTGACATCGCGGTATCAAGAATATCAACTCCCGCTTCAATTGCCGCCTGGTAACTCATCGGAGCAATGCCGCTTGTAGAGTGGCTGTGGAGATCAACCAGCACATCCACACGCTTCTTAATCCCCTGGATAAGCTCACGGGTGGTTTTTGGCATGATCAGCCCTGCCATATCCTTGATGCAGATCGAATCGCATCCATGTGAATAGAGCTCCTCAGCCATATCGATGAACGTTGATATGGAATGTACAGGGCTCGTCGTATAGGATATTGCTCCCTGCAGATGTGCTCCAAGATCGGAAACAACCTTCATGGAGCTCTTCATATTCCGAATATCGTTCAGTGCGTCGAATATTCTGAATATATCGACGCCATTTGAATGGGCTGCTGTGACAAAACGCTCCACAACGTCATCGGGGTAATGCCTGTACCCGACAAGGTTCTGCCCCCGCAGGAGCATCTGAATCGGTGTATCCGGCAGCACTTCCTTGAGTGAACGAAGACGCATCCATGGATCGTCATTTAAAAAGCGGATACAGCTATCAAATGTAGCACCACCCCACGCCTCCACAGAAAAGAAACCGATTTTATTGATCTCTTTGGCAATCGGTATCATGTCTTCAGTCTGAAGGCGGGTTGCGATGAGCGATTGATGTGCATCCCTCAGCGTGGTATCTGTGATGTATACTCTGGAATCTTTTGATTTCGTCATCTAAACACCTCGTGGGCTGAGGAATTGTTAAAAATCGAGCCTCTCAGAAATTACACCTGATAGTATAAATAATTCTCTAAAATGACAGTAAACTGTAAAACAAGGGAATTATGGCAATTAAAGTAAGTAGGAAGTCCCTTTTTCTCCCAGGAAAACAAGGTACATAGGTACCCCCCCCATTGAAACCCCTGAGTGCGAGAAGGAGGGCAGTCTCATCTGATCGGCGTATATGCATCAGGAGCAATGATATGGCAGCAGGAATGAATGTTTTAACTCCAATTTTCAATCCTTTAATTGAATATGCCCTTCGAATCTGTTGAAGATCTGAGCCTGCGAGGTATATCCCCTGCATCGCCATCTCAGCCGCAAGCCCGATATCAAAACCTTTTCGTTCTGATCCAGCCCAGACAAAGAGATCCAGCATTTCTCCCCCCCGATAATCCGTATATACCCAGAATGAGATGAAGAGAATCACTCCCATCCTGATACCATAGGATAATCCACCCCCCGTAAAAAATTCTGTTACGAGAGCCGGCAGGAGGATGAGCATTCCAAGAGCGAGTATGAGATGCTTGTTTGGAATCTCCCACCTGCGCCAACAGGCAACAACCCACCAGAGTAATGCAAGGATTGCCCCTCCAATCGTGAGAAATGCTCCGAGCGAGAGGAGGATCACAGAGAGCAGCCTGAGACGCCCATCTCCAAAAAAAGGAGGCTTCTCCCCGACATCTGTGGGAATCTCAACGGCTCCTTTCAGGATTCCAGAAACAGCGTCTCCCGGATAGAGAGAGCCGTTTCTCATACTGAGATGAAATGCAGTATCAGGAAGGATCTCACGTTCATGGGTAAAGATGATGGTTATACCTGATCTTCTCCTTTCAATCATCGTACAGAGCCATTGCTTCATTTCGGCGTCAAGGGAAGAGAAGGGCTCGTCAAGAATGAGGAGATCGGGTTCTCTGGCGAAGAGACATGCGAGGCTGAGTCTCTTTAATTCTCCCCGGGAGAGCTGAAGCGGGTCACGGTGATAGAGTGTTTTCGGCAGGATTGCACTCTCTATCATATCCGGATCCACGCCCCACGATCGGATCTCTTCAAGTACGGTTGCCCCGGTGATATGGTACTCCGGAAACTGTAGTGAGATGGCTTCCGAGGTGATCCCGGTTTTATGAATACTCCCTGAATCCGGCGGGAGGTGTCCGGAGAGGATGAGAGAGAGCGTGCTCTTCCCCGATCCGATGGGACCTGTAATAAGGTAGATACCGGGAACAAATTCCTGATTCACTGAGAGGGCGAATCTCCCCTGCTGGAATGTGATCTCATCCAACCCGACTTTCATCTTTGATCATCCCGGCTAATCTTCCCATTTAAAAGAAACAATATGTGATCAGATTCTGCTGCAACATCCCTGTACTGGCTGCTCTGGAGGATATAATCCGGGGGATGGAAGCGTATTGCCTCCTGAACCCTCCATGCGGTTTCACTGTCAAGGTGTGAGTCCGCCTCATCGATAACGAGGAGAATGGGATCGATAACAAGAGCACAGGCAAGGGCGACAAGCACCTTCTCCCCACCCGAAAGTGTCCGGGTCTTTCTATCCAGAAGATGCGTAATTGAAAGCCGATCTGCAATCTCTGCTGTTCGTTCCTTAATCTGTTCGATCGAATCATGGCGGAATCTGAGTGGCGCCGCAATCTCATTGAAGACCTGATCAAAGAGGATATTTCTGTCAGGGAACTCGGATACCCACCCTATATCCAGCGATCTCGGGGAGAGGGTGTCTATGTGAACCCTTCCATGATCCGGGAGGCAGACTCCGGCACAGAGAGAGAGCAGTGTCGTCTTCCCCGCTCCATTCCGACCGAGAACTGTTGTTATGCCACTGGATATCTCAAATGAGGGGATGCGGAGTATGCCATGGGAAAGATCCTCAATTGATATCATGCAATCCTTTTCCCAATGGCAAGTGCTGCTGCACCTTTGATTATGTCACCCGGAATGAATGGAATGACACCGATCATGGCTGCTGCAGCAAATGGCATTCCGGTTGAAACCGAGAGCCATGCAGTACCCAGTGCATAAATCATGATGCTGGCAGCTGTAATCGCTGCAATACCAATAAATTTAATATCTTTTTCCAGCAGAAGCCCGGCTATTAGTGCTGCGGGAATAAAACCGACGATATACCCTCCTGTGGGTCCAAGGAGAACTCCAATCCCCGCTGTTCCATTATGAAAAACCGGAAGGTTGCAGATCCCAAGAAGGACATACAGGGCAACCGGCAGGACTGCATACCTCTTCATAACAACTGCCGCAAGGAGGATGAAGAGTGTCTGGAGTGTGAAGGGAACGAGAGGGAGGAATGGAATGGTTATGGAAATCCATCCACTGATTGCAATAAGTGCGGTGAATGTTGCTGTTCTCGTCAGCATTTGTGCATATCTGATATTGCCATACATCGTCAACCTGATCATCATTTGATGGTTTACGATAAAAAATATGGTGTGAAAAAAATGAGGTTTAGAGAAGATAGCAATCTCCGGCGATGACACGCTCAATCTTCCCGTTATCTTTCCGGATAATGAGGGCACCATGCTCATCCAGATCGATTGCTTCACCTTCAAATGTCTTTTTGAGTGTCCGGATCTCTACCCTCTGTTCAAGTGTGCAGGAGAGGCTCTTCCATTCACGTATGAGGGCCTCAAATTCACTCCGCTCAAGAAGATTATACCGGCGTTCAAACTCCGTCAGCACCCTTGCAAGGAATTTTGCCCTGTCGACTTCATATCCGAGCTCTTCAGAGATGGAGGTGACTTCCCGGTTTAATACCGGCATAAGATCGGATACCGAGACATTCACATCAATTCCGATACTCAGGAGGCAGTAATGTATCACATCCGCTTCGGCTGAGAGTTCAAGGTGCATGCCTGCGACCTTTTTATCTCCAATGAAGATATCATTTGGCCATTTGATCAAAGCTCCGATATCATATTCTTTCCTGATAGCACGTGCAACTGCTACTGAGGCTGCCATCATGATCATGTAGGCACGTGAGATCGGAATCTCCGGCTTCAGGAGGATTGTTGTCCAGACTCCTCCGGCAGGAGATGCCCATGATCGTCCGAGCCTCCCGATACCACCTGTCTGCTCCTCGGCAATGATGACAAGCCCCTCCTCAATCTCATCATCTATCTCACGCATCATCTGCTTACCGAGCCAGATTGTCGAGGGGGTGGTAATGGCATAGTGAAGATCTGACCCGATCCTTTTTGTTTTCAGGTGCCGCCTGATCTCATAGGGGAGAAGACGCTTTGTGCGCTGTGCAACATTATATCCTTCTTTCTGGGATGCGTCAATCTCATATCCGAGATCACGGAGTTCCTGGATATGTTTCCAGACTGCAGATCTGCTGATGCCGAGTTCCTTACTAATCTTTTCACCGGAGATCTTTTCCCCGGAACGATCGAGAATCCTGAGGACATTATACGCAGCGTTTGTCATTGTATTTACCTTTTTGAACTGATTTGTTCGGATTCAATCGGGCAGGGATCGGTTCCGCATACCTGACGGAGGATAAAACTCTGGTGTTCCATCAGTGTT
>NZ_JARVGN010000107.1 GCF_029762515.1 Methanocalculus sp.
CCCGCTCCCCTTCACCCCGCCAAACGGCACTTCCGGGGGGAGCTTCATATGCTGGTTTACCCAGACGATCCCCGCTTCAAGTTCCTCTGCTGCTCGTTCAGCAGTATTGATCTGTTGTGTCCAGATCGAGGCGCCCAGTCCAAAGCGTGTGCTGTTGGCAATCTCAATCCCCTCATCCAGATCGCCCGCCCGGATCACCGGGATGAGGGGGCCGAAGATCTCTTCAGAGAGCACTTTTGAATCCGCGGCACATCCGGTGGCAAGGGCAGGCGGGCAGAAGAAGCCCTTATGTGAGAGCCCTGCCGAGAGTTTCCCTCTCAGAATCCTGGCTCCCTCGTCCTCAAGCCTCAGGATTGCATCTTCCACGCTGTTTTTCCCTGCTTCGTTATTCAGAGGGCCGATCCGGGATGCGGGATCAGTACCATCACCAATGACAACCTCCGGGATCGTCTGCTGAAGCCGTGAGATGAATGCATCATGGATCTCATCCATGACAATCATCCGCTTTGGCGAGGTGCAGATCTGGCCGCAGTTATAGAGCCGGAGTGCAAGAGCTGCATCGGCGGCTGCAACCGGGTCAACATCGGAACAGATGATCATCGGATCGTTTCCGCCAAGCTCCAGTGTCAGCCTCTTCATGGTGCCAGCTGTTGCCCCGGCAATTGCCCTGCCTGTTTCAATACTTCCGGTGAATGAAATCTTCTTCACCGCATCATGACGGATGAGGGGATCGCCTGCATCCGCACCATTCCCGGTGACGATATTCAGCACCCCTGGAGGAAGTCCTGATCGCTGCATCGCCTCACCGAGTGCAAGAACAGCCATTGGCGCCTGTATAGAGGGCTTCAGCACAAGGGTATTTCCTGTCACAAGAGCGGCCCCGATCTTCCAGGCGGCGATCAATACCGGCATATTCCAGGGGATGATCGCGGCGCAGACCCCAAGCGGCTTCCTCTGCACCACGCCATATCCGTACCGCGGCAGTCTCTCGGAATATCCGGCTGTGATGAGGGATGCCGATCCGGCATAGTACTCAAAAACTGCCGCTGCCCCAAGCACCTCATCCTTTGCTTCACGGAGCGGCTTGCCCTGTTCTGTTGTCAGGATGAGGGCGAGCCGGTCTGCTTCCCTCCTGATCAGTTCAGCTGACCGGAAGAGGGTGATACCCCGGTGGGAATTGGGAACCTCGCTCCATCTCACAAATGCCTCACTCGCAGCCTCCACCGCAAGCCTGACATCCTCCGCTCCACCGGATGGAACCTCCCCGGCAGGGGTGCCGTCTGATGGGTTTTCGATCCGGGTGCGCTTACCAGAGACCGATTCAGTGAACTGATCGCCAATCATCATCTGCATACAGAGAGATCAAGGGTATGATCAGATAATAGTGGTGATCGGAACCAAAGAGAAGATATAACGTTGAATACCATCGAACAATAACGTGAAATGGAAGAGAAACATTCATTCATCGCACGGATGCCGGATGAGCCTGGCTCGCTCCTGAAAGCGGCCGATATCATCAGGCGGCACAACGGCAACATCACCCGTATCCAGTTCAACCGGCGGATCGATAAGAACACGGTCTTCTTTGAGATGACCGCAACCGCTTCAGACTACCGCCTTATCCGGGAGGGGCTTTCTGAGATAGGCTACCTCCAGTCAAATATCCCTCCGGTGAATATCCTCCTCTTTCATATCTATCTCCCCACCCCGCACCGTCCCGGTGCCCTCTATGATGTCCTCACCGCCTGTGCAGAGGCAGGGGCCGATGTGTCAGAGATCGACTTTGATGATACCGGCAGGCACCCGGATCGTCTGACCCTTCGCCTGAATGTCGTCGATTCCCCACGGGTTGAGGAGGTGATCGATTTCATCAAGAGCCGGTACCGTCTTGAGATCCTCGAATATGATAGCCTCGGCGGTGCCCTTGACGAGACGATCTTCTATATCTGCTTTGCACAGAAGATCCGGCCATTCCTCGGCGAAGCAAATGATGAGTTCCTCCTCTCATTGCTTGGCGATCTGAACCATGTCGTCCAGGAGCTGACCAATCGCGGCGAAGATCCAAAACTCGTCTTCAACCAGATCGAACGGATCGGGACGTTTCTCACGGAAACAACCGGGGAAGGATTCTATGCCGACTATCAGCAGATCGAAACCCCGGATGGCTCCTCACTCACCTGTATCCAGCCTCCGGGCGGGGGGAGCGTCTTCATCTTTGATGCCGGATCTGATCGGCTGATGATCGATACCGGATATGGGATCTATCATGACGATATCGAGCGGATGCTCCATGAGATCGGCAAGTCCGGGTACAAAGGCATCTCCCGCATCATCTGCACCCATGCAGATGCCGATCACTGCGGTGCCGCGGGGCTCCACCCGGTTTCCTCGTATCTCCACCATGGAACCGATGCGATCATAGAATGCAATAACCGGGGATACGGCTCACGGAGCCAGGATCTCATCCTTGAAGCTGTCTATACGGTGATCATCAACCTCTTCTCACGATGCACCCCGCCAGAGGAGCGGCATATCTTTCCGAAAAATGAGATCGGACGACGCGGCATCTTTCCGGTCATCGATACCTTCTCGATCGGCGGCTTTTCCTTCGAGGTGCTGGAGAGCCTTGGGGGGCATATCTATGGCCAGGTCTTCCTGCTTGCAGCCGATATCGGCCTCCTCTTCACCAGCGATGCCCTGATGAACTTTAAAAGCCTCACTCCTGAACGCCAGGAATATAACTCGATAGCAGATTTCCTCGTCACCTCGGTGAATGTAGATTCTGATCTGGCGAGGCAGGAGCGGCATGCCCTGATGGCACTTGCAGAGGAGATCGATTCTGATATGAAGAAGATGGGAACACGCTGTCTCATCTGCGGGGGCCATGGTGCGGTATCTGTGCTTGAAGAAGGAAAGCTGGTCGCGTATGGTGATATCCGCCATTACCGGCACCCGGCATAAGATTTTTCTATTCGCAGTGGAAAGGATATACCATGGCATCCCCCTTACTGGCAGTGATACTGTCTTTCTTCATCCCCGGTCTTGGACAGTTCTATACCGGGCAGTTCTTAAAGGCTATCGCCCTCTTTGTGATGGCAGCACTGTTTGCCGGTCTCTCAACCATACTTATCGGGATTCCATTCTATATTCTCATCTGGCTCTACAGCATGTACGATGCCTATGTCACAGCAGAACAAGGTGGTGAGTGATGATCGGTGATGCTCCACTCATCCTCCTGCTTATAATTGAGTTCATTGCAGTCGTCTTCCTGGCACTTGGGTACCTGATCAAATACCGGAAGATGACGAACCTCATTGCCGGATTTGACAGAAAGACCTGTGCAGATCCAGAGGGGCTGATCGCATGGGTCGGGAACAGCCTGCTCGCACTTGCAGTAGCTGCTGCGGCGATATTCTTCCTCCTCCTGCTTCTTCCGGAGTATGCACTGATTATATTCTTCGTTTATACAGCAGGTATCGTTCCGGTTGGCGCGATTATTGTCGCCTATCGGGCGCGGAGCTTTGATAAAAAGAAGTAATTCGTTGATCTGTGTGGGTTTTCAATAGGGAACAAGCCTTCATCTGGTTATCGGGTGTTCGAATCATGCATTCGGATTTCTTCACTCAGATATTTTTCCCCATCGCCCCGGCCCCGTTCGCAGATGCTTCGCAGGGAGGTTGTACTGTTCGGCCGCAGATGCAGCGCGGGAGGAGCGGGAATGTTTTGGGGGGCTGCCAGAGCAGATACACGCCCGATTCTTTCAGAATCGCCTTTCAGGTTGCTCTGATGAGCAAGGCTTTATCTGCTCTTTCATCCTGCCCCCCGATACCCGCGTCGCACCTGCTTCAAACTACCCGCATGAAATAGCGAGTTGCGACAAAAAAGAGTGATTCAGCTGGAGTTATACTTCTCCAGCTCCATCTCCCGAAGTTCTTTTCTTTTGATCTTCCCTGAGATCGTCTTTGGGAGTTCCTCGACAAACTCGATGGCACGTGGATACTTGTATGGTGCTGTGACATGCTTCACGTAATTCTGGATCTCACGGACGAGCTTGTCTGAGGGCTCAAAACCGTCTTTGAGGATGACAAAAGCCTTCACGATCGTTCCTCTCACCCGGTCAGGGACACCGACAACCGCAGACTCTTTCACAGCCGGATGTTCAAGGAGTGCGGATTCCACTTCAAAAGGCCCAATCCGGTATCCTGAACTCTTGATAACGTCGTCGTCTCTCCCGACAAACCAGAGATACCCATCCTCATCCATCGTCGCCTTATCACCGGTATAATAGAAATCACCGATGAATACCTCCTCTGTGGCCTGCTTGTTCTCAAGGTATCCGGAAAAGAGACCGATTGGACGGGGATTTGTTCTAATGGCGATGGTTCCAACTTCCCCAACAGGAACCCTGTTCTGTTCCTCATCATGGAGTTCGATCTCCCATCCCGGCGATGGGCGTCCGATTGAACCAGGCTTTGCCTCCATGCAGGGGAAGGTGCCGACACAGAGTACTGTCTCGGTCTGTCCGTATCCTTCATAGATTGTAACCCCGGTCGCCTCTTTCCAGACCTTGATCACCTCAGGGTTCAGGGCTTCACCGGCACTGATGCAATGGCGAAGCTGCGAGAGGTCGAATGCATCCAGATCTGCGAGGATCATCATACGGAAGATCGTCGGGGGTGCGCAGAAGGTGGTGATCTCATATTTCTCAAGAAGGGGAATGATCTCGGTTGGGTTGAACTTTGTCCTGATATCATAGACAAAGACACATGCACCGCAGATCCATGGGCCAAAGAACTTGCCCCATGAGGATTTTGCCCATCCCGTATCGGCAAGGGTGAGGTGCAGGTCATTCTCCCGGAGATCGTACCAGTACTTCCCGGTGATCAGATGTCCAAGAGGGTAACTATGATCGTGAATGACCATCTTCGGATCTCCGGTTGTTCCGGAGGTGAAGTAGATCACCATCGGATCGGTTGATTTCGTCTTCTTTCCGCCCGATAAGGGAGCAAGGCGGTGGGAAGCCGGTGCCGGATAGTTCAGCTCCACCGGATAGCTGATCCAGTTGGGGAGTTCACCGTCAACGACGAATCTCAGATCCAGTGAGGGACATTCCTCGCAGATCTCATCCACCTTCCATGCATTCTCAACATCGGTGACGATCATTCTGAATTTGCCCAGGTTCACCCGGTATTTCAGATCTTTTGGTGTCAGCATCGTCGGGCATGGACAGAAGATCACGCCAAGTTTGATTGCGGCGAGTGCAAATGTCCACCATTCCGGGATCCTCGGAAGCATGATCAGGATCCGCTCTCCTTTCGCGAGATCGCGTTTCATGTACATATTGGCGATCTGGTTGGAGAGATTCATGAGTTGACGGAAGGTATAGTATTTCTCTTCCCCGTTCTGGTTCACCCAGATCATGGCGAGTTTGTTCCTGTCTCTCTCTGCCATTGCATCGATGGCATCGAACCCAAAATTATAGTATTCCGGAACGTCGATCCGGAAATCACGATAGCCCGCCTCGTAATCGGGCATATTATGCTCCTTATTCAACATGAACAAATCTATTGGTTATTATTCATCTTGAATCAGATGGTTTTTGATCAACGCCTGTCAACGACTCTTTTTGGTCTCCCCTGCACTTTATAGAGTTCCAGCTCCCCTGGTCCCGTGAAATGGAAGAGCATCTCAAATGTTCCATTGATATATTGCTCACGAAGCTCTGGTTTGAGCCGGAAGAACGCCTTCCTGAATGTCTCCTGGATCCCTTCGGTATCAGTATTTGCAGGATCATTACATTCAAGGCTCACACGGATGACTGTCGAGTCAGTCTCCCTCCCTCCATAGAGGAATGCCTCATATTCGCCGGTGAGATACTGCATGTTGTCGGGCTGAAAGACTCCCCGTTCGATATCGACACGGTTGAAGGATCGGTCTTCAACAAAGAACC
>NZ_JARVGN010000108.1 GCF_029762515.1 Methanocalculus sp.
CCTTGAAATAAATAGTCAATCCCAAGTTCCTTAGCTCTCCGTTCAACCGCTTTTGAGTGGCGACTTGTGATGATTCCCGTTTTAATTCCTACGCTTTTCGCTAATTTTATTCCCATCCCATCATGTACGTGAAAAAATTTTAATTCCTCATTTTCTCCCAAAATGATTTTGCCATCTGTTAATACACCATCAACATCCATCAATATTAATTTGATTTCTTGTAAGGACGAAGTCATTCAATCATGCGACTCCTGATTTAACTAGATCATGTATCCTGAGCATTCCAATGGGTTTTTCATCAGCATCGATAACCGGGAGAACACTGATCTGTTTTGGTCTATCTTCCATTAATTTGACGGCTTCGACGGCTAATCTTCCAGATTCGATACATATTGGATTTTTTGTCATGATTTCGTGAATAAATCGTTCTAGAATATTTTTATGGGTTTCAATACCCCTCCGCAAATCACCATCAGTAATTATTCCTACAAGTCTTCCCGAGGAATCAACGACGCTTACTGCTCCCAGTCCCTTTTGACTGATCTCAATAATTGCATCTTTCATTGTGTGATTTTGGAGTATAATTGGATTAATTTCACCCATATGCATGACATCGTCGACTTTGAGAAGTAATTTCTTGCCAATGCTTCCTCCTGGGTGAAAAATTGCATAATCTTCGGTTTTAAATCCTCTTTCTTCAAACAGTACTAAAGCGAGGGCATCTCCCATTGCAAGAGTCGTTGTGGTACTTGAAGTTGGTGCAAGATTTAATTCTCCGGCTTCTCTTTCGACACCGATATCTAATATTACATCCGAATACATCGCCAGAGTTGATCTTCTTTTCCCGGTAAAAGCAATGATGGGAACACCAATTCGTTTCAAACTTGGCATTATATTTAACAATTCTTGCGTTTCGCCGCTATTGGATATTAACAAAGCCACATCGTTTTCAACAACCATCCCGAGATCTCCATGTAATCCTTCTGTAGGATGGATAAAAAATGAAGGAGTGCCAGTACTTGCAAGAGTTGACGCAATTTTCTTTCCAATTAATCCAGATTTTCCAACACCACTGACAATTACTCTTCCATTATTACTCAAAATAATATCAATGGCTTTTACAAAATTATCGTCTATATTTTCCTTCATTTTTAATAAAGCGTCAATTTCAACCTGAATAATATTTTTTGCTTCGTTAATTCGATTATTTTTCATATCGTATTCACCAATTTATTTATTTGCACAACACTAGTCAGAATATCTTCTAAATCATTGATATGTATCATGTTATGACCGTCACATGGAGCATTGTCTGGATCATCATGAATTTCCATAAATAATGCGTCTATTCCAACTGCTGCTGCTGCTCTCGTCAAATAAGGGACAAATTTGCGCTCCCCTCCTGAACAATTTCCTAATCCGCCAGGTATTTGAACCGAATGAGTTGCATCGAACATAATTGGGTAGCCAAATGATCTCATAATCACTAAAGAACGCATATCGACTACTAAATTGTTATATCCGAATGATGTTCCTCTTTCCGTTAAAATTATGTTCTTATTACCGCAAAATTCGATTTTCTCAATTATCTTATGGACATCTCGAGGAGCTAAAAATTGGCCCTTTTTAATATTCACTGGTTTTCCTGTTTTTGCTGCTTCACAAAGTAGATCCGTTTGTCTGCAGAGGAAGGCCGGAATTTGGAGAATATCAAGTACCTCTGCTGCATCTTGAACCTGGTTTGGCTCATGAATATCTGAAATGATCGGTAATTTTAGTTCATCTTTCACATTTTGCAAAATCTTTAATCCTTTTTTTAAACCAGGCCCTCGATATGACTTAATAGATGTTCGATTTGCTTTATCGAAGCTCGCTTTTAAAATAATGGGTATGTTGTGTTTTTCTGCAACCGCTTTAATTTTCATTCCCAAATCTATAAGATGCTCCTCACTTTCGATGACGCAAGGCCCTCCAAAAAGCACCAGGGGATTGTTTGCACCGATTGTAATGTTTCCAACCTTTATCGTATGCATATAAATCACCAGTTATCTTTACAAAATTTTACATTCGTTTTCCATTATTAATTGGACTTTTTCTAAATCTTCTGGCGTGTCCACACTTATTGAATTATAATCAGTTTCAACGAGTTTTATATTGTATCCATTCTCAAGGACTCTCAATTGTTCTAATTTTTCACTTATCTCTAGCGGCGTGGGTTTTAAGTTTGAATATTTTATGAGAAAATTTCGTCTGTACGCATATGCTCCGAGATGTTTATAGTACATTACCACGCCATCTCCTCGTTGGTATGGTATGAGAGATCTTGAAAAATAAAGTGCAAAGTTGGAACGATTTTTCACCACTTTGACAACATTGCTATCATATAATTCCGTTTCATGCTGTATTCGTGTTATAAGTGTGGACATAACGAGGGTGTGATCCTTCAAGAGCGGTTCGATCATCTGATCAATCGCTAGTGGATTTATTTGAGGTTCATCGCATTGAATATTTACAATTATTTCACAATTATCTGGTAAAGACTCTGCTATCTCTGCGATACGGTCTGTTCCCGATTCATGATTTTTTGACGTATATATTACATTTCCACCGAATTCTACGACAGCTTTAAATATCCTCTCTTCATCAGTTGCGATAATTACAGAAGTAGCAAGTTTTGATTTTTCCGCTTGTTTATATACATAATAAATCATTGGTTTGCCATTAATTTTGGCTAGGGGTTTTCCTGGAAACCGCGTCGATCCATATCTTGCGGGAATAATTATTGAGACCTTGCCATCGGTTTTTTTATTCATTATGTCCATAATCAAATCTACCCCTTAGAAGATTGATTTATTGGAGATCATAATTTAATCCCTTCATACTCAATTAAGTACCGTTTTATTGCCTCTCCGTCAGATTCTATTAATTTATTTAGGTTCAGATTGATTTGATCTCTTTCATTTTTGTTATCATCAATAATCGCATCTATAATCTCCTTAAAGCATGATTTATCAAATAAATCCGTTTTATTGATTATCCATTTTTCTTGACCGAAAAATGACAGAGCGCCTTCATTTTTTCGTTGATAGTAATCATCTAATGCTATGGCAATGGTGGGAACCCCATTTCCCATAGCAAAAATTATTGGGTGATGCTTCATGGTTATGCAAAAAACCGATTTTTTAATTATACCTCTAATAAATTTGTAATCATAGTCATATTCTACAACATGAGCATCATTGAACATCCTGAGCCTTACCTCATTGCAGGCATCCTCATCTGACGGGTGCATTGGTATGAAAACAATTTGTTTTCCATATTTGTCGATAACGTAATCGCAAATTTCTGCGAGTGTTTTCATGATCCGTCTTGAATCTTGATATTTTTGTTTAAAATAGTGAACATTAACAACAACATAAGGACAGGAAGGATCGAATCCACGAGAAAACAGGTACTTATTCACAATATCGTCATTTACTGTTTCGCAAAATAGTGCATCATCAAATGTAACTTTTATATGGTCTCCATTCAAGCCGATGGAATTTAAGTCTCTAATTGATCCTTCAGGATCGCGTAAATAAATTAGCTTGGCCTTTTTTAGACCCCAGGATGCAATTTTTTTATGGATAACGCTATTAAAGACGCCAATAGTATGTCCCGATAAGATACACGGCGTTTCCAATATATCCGCAATCCTGATTAGAAGCATATTATCCCATAAGCGACTTGATGTGGGGCCCGTCAAGTATCCCCCACCACACAGGTGTAATACATTTGCCTTAGAGATTGACTTTATCAGGTCGATTTCTTCCTGATGAAGACCAACTACCGGCCACCCGTTTTTAAATAAAAAGGAATTTATCAATATATATGGGGCAACAAGAGCAAAGTTCCATTTAAACCAGATATTTGATGCGCCGTAATTGGGTCGCTTATTGGAATTGAAGAAAATAACCCTTGGTGCCAGATTTGCTTGCTCATTGTGTGTATTTTTTGTATATTGAGGGTTGGGAGATAATATGTTAATTTCTACATTTGGAACCACATCTCTCCAATGTTTAAGATTAGCAGCAAGTTGGGCCTCATCACCAACGTTTTTATAGCCATATCCACCCGAAATGACGACGCTATAGTCATTATTTTTTGATGTCTTCTGTATTGAAATTGGATTGAAAACAATCGCCTTTATTCGATGAATTATTGGGAATAATAGATATTCTAAATATTTCTTTAATTTAATTCCTTTTTGTAAAATCTTCTCACCGAAGTCAAAAGTATGCAACAAAACCTCTGATAATATTTCAAAAGAGGATATGGGTGTTTTATTGTATATTTTTGAAGTAAATTTTAAAAATAGTAGATATTTTATATGTGTTATAGATGCAACATTTATCCTTGAAAGTTTATTTGAATCCGAAAACTTGACAATTTCGAGATTTATTGATTTTTTCCAAGAAAATCGCTTAAAGACGTCAATATGCTTAAATTTGGAGGTTGGTTTTTGTGAGTTTAAAATTTCATCAGCATCGCATTTTTTCAGAAATATGAATCCTTCTTCTTGCATTTGTGTCAATATTTCGTTTAATTGGGGATTTCGAATTATGAGAAGTGAGATTCCCAGGGGTTCATCACTAAACCGTCCCCATGCATCCTTTACTGACAGATCGGCATCAATGCCATAAAAATCAGGGCAATATAAACAGGATTCAAACGCAAAAAAGTAATTTCGCCATGCTCTGGTAAAGGGCGATTCAAATCGATTTCTTTTGATTTCTTTGCTATTTGATTTAATGAAAGTGTAAAAATTGTTGGCATCAGCCATATTCGTATCTTTCATCCGAAGATTTATGCGGAAATGTTCATTTCGTTGAATATTTTCTTTCACTGCAAGGTAATCTGAAAAACATCCACTGACGTTGTGACTGCAGACCGGACAAAACGTAAATTTGATTTTACATCTGATGTTTTCTGGCAGGTTGGTTAGTCCTCGAATTATACATGGCACTCCGACAACAGCATATGTTTTTGATTCTCTTTGAACTACCTTCAGTACTTCTTCGTAACATAGTGGATGATAATGGGAACTTCTCGATTTATCCAATTCCTGGACTGAATCAATTATTCTCATTTCAAAGTGGGGATTTCCAAGAGTCGAATTTAATGGATATGATGTAATAATGGCATCAACTAAACCCCGCTCCAGAAGAAATTTTGAAACCGCGCTTAATGTACCGCCAGATGCACTATGGAGGCGGTTTCGTTCATTCAAGTCATAGGACAAATAATAGTGCCCAGTATCTGGAAGTCCACACTTTTCTCCATGTTCCTTCGCTATCTGAGCATATTTCGCCAGGATTACCGGCGAATTGGGGCATTTTTTATAGCAGATTCCACATTGGTTACAATTACTAAAATCGATCTTTGGCTCCCATGTCTGGTTCTGGTTCCAGGATAACTCTATCGCGTCATTAGGACATATGACGGAACAAATACCGCAACCTATGCACAGATTTTCCTTTTTAATAAGGTCAACCGTCTCTTTAGCCATTCTCTCCTCATAAATGATTGATGACATAATTTATATTTAGTAGATTTTGCTGGATCGCCCCTTGCTGATGGATAGGAGTGCATGTAATATTCTCCCATCCTTTTACTGGTAGGCAACGACAAAGCAGACTGTTCATCCGCCCGATTGGTACAGCTCGTAGTACTTCCCCCGCGTATCCATCAATTCGGCGTGGGTGCCGCTCTCCACGATCTTTCCCCTGTTCATGACATAGATGATGTCGGCCCGCCGGATCGTCGAGAGCCGGTGGGCCACGATGAAGGTGGTG
>NZ_JARVGN010000109.1 GCF_029762515.1 Methanocalculus sp.
GGTGCAGACCACATCGCGCTCCTCTCCACAGAGATTGATCCCGCTTGCAACGGTGATGGATGCGCCCATGCAGATGGTGGTATCGACTGCACCGAGCTGGAGGCCGAGCGTATAGCACCCGATATCGCTTGGAAAGATCCCGTCTTTGAAGACCTTCTTCATTGAATAGAAGGTGGATCGGTGCATACAGCCTGCACAGAGGATCGGGGGCCTTACCGGGAGGTTCTCTGCCGGGGTGACAGCAGGATAGAGTTCGCCGCTGATAAATCCGGCCTTCTTCAGCGCACCTGCGATGACTGCCGGGGAGAATTCGCCCTCATAGGGGAGATAGCCGTTCTTCTTGCCATAGATCGCCTGGCCGCAGGCAACTTCGAGGACAGCTCCTTCAATAACAGGCATCATCTCCTCGATCACCAGGATCTCGGTATGAGCGGAGACGAATGCCTTCAGCCACTCCTCATCAATCGGATATGCCCCGATTGTGGCGATTGAGACATCATCCGGGACGACTTCACGGGCATAGGCGGCACTGATCCCGCCGGCGATCACTGCTTTTTTGCCCCGGATAATCTGTGTATTGAAGCCCTCTTCGATGAGCCGCTTCTTTATGCCGGGCTGTTTCTCATTCAAAAGCCTGTGCAGGATCCGGGTATGTGCGGGGATAACGACATACTGCCTTGGATTTTTGGTGAATGTTCCGACACGGTGTTCGGTTGCCAGCTCACCGAGTGCGATATCGCCCTTGCTGTGGCAGATCCGGGTGGTGGGGCGGACCATCACGGGAAGGCCGAACTCTTCGGAGAGGCCAAATGCCCGCTTCATCCCGTCATGCGCCTCCTGTATCCCCGAGGGGTCGATACAGGGAATCTTTGCAAATCCTGCATAGATCCGCGAATCCTGTTCGTTCTGTGAGCTGTGGGCAAAGGGATCGTCTGCTGCCAGCAGCACAAAGCCGCCGGTGACGCCTGTGTAGCTGCTCGTCATCAGGGGATCAGCTGCAACATTGACGCCGACATGCTTCATCGTGACAAGGGCGCGGCACCCGCACCAGGCAGCTCCAAGGGCATTCTCGAATGCGACCTTCTCATTTACCGACCATTCCAGGTGGGGGATCTCATCTGCTACCGTTCTCAGGCTTTCAATGACTTCAGATGATGGTGTTCCCGGATAACCGCTGACAAAATCAACGCCCGCTTCCCTGCATGCGTGTGCGATTGCAAGGTTTCCGAGGAGATATTTTCGTTCCATGTCTTCCTCCGGCTCGCTTAATGGTACATGTGTCGTCCTCTCACCATAAATAACAAAACGTTCGGAAATGTACCGGAACCTCAATCCCGGGGGGTGTGATCTTCCGAAGCCCGGCAGAAGGAAATTGACAATCTATAAATGCAGTAACTGAGAATGTATTAAGGTAACATCTGGGCCCGTAGCATAGCCCGGTGGTGCGCTCGGCTGATAACCGAGAGGTCATGCGTTCGAATCGCATCGGGCCCACTTTTCTTTTTCTTGTTCGATCGAATTGCTATTGCTTATATTCTCTGAGCATAGAATGTCTCTATGGATTCGCGGCAATCTCTACTCATCATCATCGGTGCGATCGCCTGTATTGCGTCTGCATTCATTGATATCTTCCTCGCTCTTGGTGTTGCAGTTGTTGTTGGCGTCGTGTATATGATGCTCTGGATCATGCAGGATGCGGCATACCTGCCTCATGTTGTCTGCTCGCTGTCTGAAGATGCAAAGTCAATAATCGTTCGAAATATCGGGACCGCACCCGCCAGAAAGATCCATGTCGCACTTGTTCCGCTTGATATCGAATTTGATTTCAAAGAGATCCAGCCTGATGAAGAGGAGATCTTCACGCTCGAAAAGATGATTCAGCAGGCGAAGGTGGTTGTCAGGTATTCACCTGTGGAGAGCGACTCGGTTATTGAGAACTCATATCCGATCTCAAGTGTTGACGGAGCAGCATATGATCCCCTCAAACCGATGTTCCCGATCTTTGGATGGAAAAAATAAGGGAAATTATTCTTCTTTTTGCTGGATGAAGGCGAGTGTTGTGTCAAGTGCCACAACCAGCTCTTCCTGCAGGTTTCCATAGTCGTGGAGTGCCCGGTAGAGCATGAAGAGCAGCTCAGGCCCATAGAGATCGATTGCTTCTCCGGGTGTAAGCAGGTTTAGGTAGCTGTCGATGATGAACCCGTCATCAGAATACATGAGTTCTGCAAGGACCCCATCCTCGGTGAGGAGGCAGAACTGTTTCTGCACCGACTTCTTCGGATCATCGGGCCGGTAGTGTACCGGCTCTTCTGCACGGCCGATGACGATCATCTTCTTCTCATAATGGACGGTGTCATAGAGCTCACCCTTGCTGTCCTGCTTGCTCCTCTCAAGGAACTGGTTTCCAAGCGTTCCGACAAGCGGGGTTGCGAGGGTTGCCATCTTCTCAAGAAGTCCTGAGAGATCTGAGAGTATCTCTGTTTCCAGTGCCCCTCTTCTCTCTCCAAGCTCCGCTATCGTCTCGGTGAGACGGGTAAAGCCTTCCTCGATTATGGTATCCATGGTTTATGCCTCCTGTAACTTTCGTGTACTATTGATAGACTCCGTCTGATATGGTTCTTCTGATTCCCGGATCAACTGAAGCTTCTAAACGTCCTTTGCTCCCGTGTGAGCGTGTTTGTGCTCATAATTTTGCCCAGACAGCCTTTTAGCTACAAGAGTACTGGCTTTTTCCCAGATGTCGAGCCTGAGAAGGAGGAAGATCGCTATGATGCCGAGAATGGCAACTCCGAATATTCCCGTTCCAAACGAGTTTATCATATCTGACGGATACGAGAGATACAGCCATGCAAGTGGCTCCATGGTATCCGTGATCAGGTGCAGTATGACTGCAATCCAGACACTCCCTGTTTTCAGGACTGCAATGGAATAGAAAACTCCCATCACGATTGCGAAGAGAATCATTATACTATTACCGAGTATTGGCTGGCCAGGATAGTTCATCCCCATCAGGATCAGGCCGCTGTGCCATAGGCCCCAGATTATCCCGATCACTATCACTCCCTTCAATCCTCCGAGGATAGTAAATAGTCGATCCTGCAAGTAGATTCTCCATCCATACTCTTCACCGAAGTAGAACTGCCATCCTACCAGAAAACCGATGAATAAATTAATACAAAGGGCTGTGGTAAACGCCTCGAGGCTGAATTCCAAAATGGGATCCCCGGAATTGGAGATATGATTCAGGAAATAGACTGCAAAAAAGAGCATCCCGAAGAGGACGGGAATGATGCCGTACCATTTCGGACCGTGTCCGAAGGATAGTCCGGCGGGGTAGAGCTCTTCCCGACTCTTTTGTACGAGGTTCATTGCAATCAGAATCAGGACGCTGATGGATGAAACAATAATGGAGAGGGTGGGCATGAACCGGTAGATCGGCAGTTCAAAGAGTGTAACCGCTAAGATCGGTGATATGCCCATCTCCCAGAGAAATACTGCGGCATTGATAAAGACGAGTGCAAAAAACAGCTTTACAGATGGCGAAAGGGTTTGATCCCGGAAGATACAGATACAGAATATTGCCACCAATGCAGGTATCATCATCTGGACGAGGGTGCTGTAGGGTGGAACATTATTGATTGTCCCAAATGCAAGGATAAGCCAGAGATTGTAGGCATATGTGAGAAAAAAAGTGATGCCTATGAATGTGATAAGTTCTTTATGGATTCTCCTTATCCTTCCCTGTTCAGAAAGTGGTGAATTCATAGTTATACTCCTATGAGATCGTATTCTCTGGTATGAGTTTACCTTTATAAAAGTTCTGATCCCCTCATTGTCATACACCTTTACCTGAAGGTTCGGATGGGTAGTTCTCTCTCAAAAAAACTCTCTGGTTGATTATTTTCTGTTTTTGTTTGAAATTGGATGAGAAAAAAAGTGAGTATTGTGGCTCAGAGGATCTCAACGAGGGTGATGGTAAACGTCAGTTCCTCTCCTACAAGGCGGTGGTTCTGATCGATCATAACGACCTCATCGTCAACATGGATGATTGTTCCCCTTGGCTGATAGAGGGATGTACCGACAACTGCGATCTCGTCGGGCACCATCTCCCTTGGAACAACCAGGATCAGATCCTCGTCATAATACCCATATGCCTCTTCGACCGGGATTGTCACGGTCTTCTCTTCACCAACAGCCATTCCCAAAACAGCATTATTAAAGCCGGTTATGACCTGCCCGGTTCCAAGAGTAAACTCAAAAGGCTCTCCTCCGGCAGAGCTGTCGAAGGTGGTTCCGTTGGAGAGGGTGCCTGTATAGTGAACCTTTACGGTATCGCCGTCACCTGCTGTTGGTGCCGCTCCCGTGCAGCCTGCGATGAGCAGGAATGCTGCCAGCAGACCAAGCAGGCATATGAAAAATCTGGTCTTTCCGTTCATCAGAAAGATCGTTGGCGCCCCGTCCATAAAAGGGTGAATGGTACAATGCCTTTCCATCCACCTATCCGGTAGTTGTTCCGAACAATCAGAGTCTCCGGTTTACCTCGTCCCAGTTCACGATATTCCAGAAGGCACCGATGAATGCCCCGCGATCATTTTTGTAATCGATATAGTAGGCATGCTCAAAGAGATCAAGCACCATCAGCACCTTGCATGCCGGGAAGACATTGGTGTTGTGCTTCTCAACCTGCATGATCTGGAGCGTTTTTGTGAGCGGGCATTCGATGAGGGCTGCCCATCCTGATCCTTCGACACTGGCTGCTGCCTGGGTGAATTCTGCCTTGAACCGTGCAAAGCTGCCAAAGCCGGTTTTGATCTTTTCAGCTGCCGCCCCTGTCGGCTCCCCTCCGCCGCCTTTTCCGGCGGGAGCCAGGTTTGCCCAGAAGAGCGAGTGGAGATAGTGGCCCCCGAAGTTCCATGAGAGATCTTTTAGGACCGGTTTCATGTTGGGGTCTGTTCCCTTCTTCCTCCCTTCATCCAGTGCGGCAAGGTTGGCATTGGCGCCGTTTACATATGCCATGTGGTGCTTGTCATGGTGTATGGTGAGCTGTTCCTTTGAGATATACGGCTCAAGTGCATCTGCTGCATAGGGCAGGTCCGGTAACGAGTACTTTGCTTCTCCTTCCATTCTGTTCTTCCTCCTGTATTTCTCCTGGTATGGAGATGCACCTTCTGGGTGCAGATATCCGGAGTGGGCAATTCTGTCTCTCCCTCTCCGTTATCCTCTCTTCCCTCTTTCATGCACTTGAAGGTAACGGATGAGAAGGCATCCCCAATCTCTGTCTGCGCAACATTCGCATAATTGAGGGCAAGCTTAAGGGCAGGCCTCCCCCATCGGAATATTCTGTCCGGGGTATGCTATCACGCTCGAAAGCGGAAATGTGATACGTCTGTACGGTGTATATAAAAGCCACAACTGTTGCCGGTGCGCCCCGGACAGGAATCAGGCTGGATGGCGCAACCGGACTGTCAGGAGAACTCCGGTATGAGTCTGTTACGGTACGCACACACAATCTACAAGTATAATGATTTTGTCGATCTCTTCTTCGGTGCCTGCCGGTATGTCTCCGCAAACGGCCTCTCTGAAAAGGGGATAGCCGACGCCCATCACCGGCTCACGCGGACCGGTGACCGGGTCGTTATCATTGGTGGAGGAGACGGTGTAACAGCGGTCACTGCGGCAAAGAAGGTGGGGAGATCCGGCTCAGTGCAGGTCTACGAAGGGGGAGACCGGGCCGCCGGCAGGCTCAACGCTCTCTGTTCGCGGGAAGGCATCAGCGGGATCTGCACCATCC
>NZ_JARVGN010000010.1 GCF_029762515.1 Methanocalculus sp.
ATATTCCTTCATGCTCCTGCCCTCAGTGTTGTGAACTCGGATTCCATGCCTTTCAGAATCTGTTCAAGCATTGGCTTGTAGTCGCGGACGAACTTGATCTGCGGGAGATCGGACTTTGCCTTGACAGAGATGATCTGTGCAGGGCTCACACCTGCTGCCTGTGCGGCATATGCTGAATCTGCATAGACCTTGATCGCCTTCATGATATCGAACTGCTTGGTCATGTCGCAGTAGGTATCGACATCATCATAGGCATTCTGCTGGAGGAAGATCTCACGAAGCATACGTGCCACTTCGATGGTGATCTGTTCCGATTCCGGCAGGGCATCGGATCCGACGAGCTGGACAATCTCCTGAAGCTCGGACTCCTTCTGAAGAACCTCCATCGCCCATGAGCGGAGTTTGTTCCATTCGGGGGAGACATGTTCATTGTAATAGTCCTGGAGCTGGTCGAGGTACAGCGAGTAGGAGTTCAGCCAGTTGATAGCCGGGAAGTGACGCCGCTGCGAGAGCTTGGCATCAAGCGCCCAGAAGACCTTCACGATACGGAGGGTGTTCTGGGTAACCGGCTCGGAGAAGTCACCACCGGGCGGTGAGACCGCACCGATTACAGAGACAGAGCCTGAACCGCCTGCCAGCGTCTCGACAAGACCTGCACGCTCATAGAACTCGGAGAGCCTGGCTGCAAGGTATGCGGGGTATCCTTCTTCACCGGGCATCTCTTCAAGACGGCTTGAGATCTCACGCATCGCTTCTGCCCAGCGGGAGGTCGAGTCTGCCATCAGGGAGACGTCATAGCCCATATCACGGAAGTACTCCGCGATGGTGATACCGGTATAAACCGATGCTTCACGGGCCGCAACAGGCATATTCGAGGTGTTGGCGATCAGAACAGTCCGCTCCATCAGGGGCTTTCCGGTCTTTGGATCATCAAGATGCGGGAACTCTGTCAGTACCTCGGTCATCTCGTTGCCACGCTCGCCACAGCCGATGTAGACGACGATCTCTGCATCAGACCATTTTGCAAGCTGCTGCTGGGTAACCGTCTTTCCTGAGCCGAATGGCCCTGGAATTGCTGCTGTTCCACCCTTTGCAATCGGGAAGAGACCATCAAGGATACGCTGTCCGGTGTTTAGCGGGATCTTCGGGTTCTTCTTCTCTTTCACAGGTCGTGGCACACGAACCGGCCACTTCTGCATCATCGGGTATTGGGATCCGTCATCAAGAACAATCACCGTCTCGTCGACAGTAAATGATCCGGATTTGATCTCCTTCACAACACCGCCTTTTACATTCGGCGGGATCATGACCCGGTGCATCTTGTTCGTCTCCTGTACTTCACCGATGATCTGGCCGGGCTCGACACGGTCACCGGCTTTTACAACAGGCTTGAAATCCCACTTCTTTGAGCGGTCAAGGCCAGGTGCAGTGACACCGCGTTCGATGAAGTTCCCCATCTTCTCGACGAGAACCTCAAGAGGCCGCTGTATACCATCGTAGATACTGGTGAGGAGACCGGGGCCAAGCTCGACTGCGAGTGAGAGTCCCGTGTTTGCGACCGGCTCACCCGGTTTGATGCCGGAGGTGTCTTCATAGACCTGGATGATGACGTTATCACCATCGATCTTGATCACCTCACCCATCAGCTCCTCATCACCAACCTTGACCACATCGTACATGTGTGCGTCAAGGTTCACCGCGGTGACCACAGGTCCCGCGATTCTTTTGAGAATTCCTGATTTCTTCTTTACTTCCACAGATCAACACCCACTGATCGCTTTATCCGCTCTCTCAGGGAGAGGCCGCCCGTCTCGCCGCCAATGGAGATAACGGTCGGTTTCACCGAGTTCTCAAGGGCTAGCTGAAGCCTTCTTGGAACCTGTTCCATATCAGTGCTCTGGAGGACGAGGATACCGACATTGGGATCTTCCAATGTCCGGCCAATCACCTCCGTAAGTTTCTCCGGGGTCTCTGCCGCATAGGTCTTCTGAAGACCTGCAAGCCTGAAACCCAGAATGAACTCTTCTCTTCCGATAACTGCGATCTCCATCATATCACCAGATAGTTTTCGATCCGTTCAGCCGGAAGATTTGCCTGTTTTCCGCGAGCAAGCGCCCTGAGATTGGTCACTTCATACTTCTTCTTCTCAAGGTAGACGAGGATCGGGTAGATCGAGAATGGGTTCCTCTTCGAGAGCCGATCCATATAGTCCAGCTGTGCCCTGGTCAGGGAGTTCTCTACTTCGTGTATGGGTTTCTCTTCACGAAGTCCTTCCAGTGCATCAACGAGTGCCGGACTCTTCACTTTCTTCCTCAGCGTATCGACAAGCTCATCGATCGTCTCGACCTGAGAGATTCGTTTGAGCTCATCGACTGAGAATGAGGCACCGGGGATCCAGACATCAGCTGTCTCTTCACCTGAAACCGGCTGGCCCCTGAGCCTGAAGATCGTCTTGATATTCCTGATATCGATATCAAGCTGTATCGACTTAAGGAACTGGTTTCCGCCTTTCAGTCCGCTCCGCGCCTCTTCAATGAGATCGGCATAGAACTGGCGGTACAGCTCATTCTCAAGCCTTCCAAACGATCCCGTTTCAACTGCACCTGAGTACTCGCGTTCAATGACTGAGTAGAGGGGGAGGTTCTTGAGCATCTCGATCGAGCGCTCTGCCGACTCTTCTGCAATCATCCGGTCCAGAAACAGGACATCAAGAGATCCGGCAGGGACAACCACTTCTTTGATCTTTCCGGCAGACATCCCCTGTTTCTTCCCACGGATGATGGTGAGGACATTCTGGATATCCCACCTCCGAAGGTACGATTTTGTGAACTGTTTGAGAATGCCGGGGGTGATCGCAAGGATTGCCTGGAATTCCTTTGCCAGGTTCCAGGAGAGCGCCTCTTCGACGAGATCGATGCCGTCAAAGGATGACGCAAGCTCATCGATCTCTTTTTTGTACTCCATCTCTTCAATGAGACGGGTGATCTGGGGAAGGCTCATGTTCAGCATCCGGAGATATTCTTCCCGCGGAAGCAGTTTGGATTTGCGTACACGCATACGCGTACAGACATAGACATAGGGGGCCGGACCGCCAATCACCACAGACATCAGCACATACCTCCTATCCAAAGAGAATATCCGAGGCGTCTTTCAGCCCGGATTCCCAGACTTCGTCCAGGAAGGTCTGATAGCTGAGATCCACGGTTAATTGTCCGTCTGCACTCTTGACGACGACTCCGCCGAATATCTCGACGGCGCCACCATATGAGTATCCGCTCAGGGTCTTTAGTTCAGAGAGGGCTGATTCTACAGCCTGCTGATCGCGGCTGTTGCAGAACACAACACCGTCCTTGATCTCTTTTGCAACCTTCTTCAGAAGCTCCCGGATCACCTTCTCATGGAAGGTGGCGGGGAGTGACGAGATGGATCCGTCTGTCGCATTGAAGACCTCTTCGAGCAGCTCTTTCTGCGCATTGAGGACTTCACGTCTGACAAGGAGTTTCGCAGCAGAGACCTCCTGGGCCTCCATCTGTTGAACCTGCCGATCCACCTCTGCCTCGGCTTCCTGTTTGATCGATGTTGCACGCTCTTCTGCTGCCGCTAGGATCCGCCGGGCCTCTTCATTGGCCTCATTCCGGATAGCAGTGGCTTCTTTCTGCCCTATCTCCCTGATCTCTTCGACGACAACTTCTAGTCCCATTGTAGACTCCATTTAGAACAGAATCAACAGCGAGACAACAAGGCCGAAGATAACGATCGTTTCGGGAATAACGGTAAGCAGAAGTGCCAGACCAAAGATATCCTTGTTCTCGGCGGTTGCACCGACAGCAGCTGAACCAATTCCCATTTCAGCGACACCGGCACCGATACCGGTGAGGCCTACTGCAAGTCCTGCACCAAGTGCCTTTAATCCCATCTGCGATTCAGCTACCATTTCAAGTGTTAATGTTGCGACTCCTAAATCTACCATTTTAATCCTCCGTTAAATTACGTTTCTTTCCAAATGGATTGTATTTCTCTCCTCCACCCTTGTAAAATTTGGTGAAGAACTCAACATACTGCAACCTCAGGGACTGCAGACCTCCTCCAAGGAGACCAAGTGCCGTATTGAGCAGATGTCCGATGAGGAGAACGAAGATCCCTATGATTATGAGAACAATACCAACAGCCGTCAGTTCCTTAAACTGCGGCTCAATCAGCATCTCAATTGCGATGAAGTTGACCACCATTGCAATTGCGACAGATGAGAGTCCGACAGCTGCCAGACGCGTATAGGAGAGCGAATGGCTGATGACTGATGGAAGTTCGATCAGTTCGAGAGGCGACTCAATTCCGATACCAATGGCACCCGCTAGGACGAGGATTCCACCAATGATTCCGGCGATATTCAGGCCCATCACGATCGGTGGAAGCATTGTCAGATCCGGCATCAGCGGGATCGCAGCTATCGACCAGATAAGAAGTAATGCACCCCACATGAATGCAATCCAACTCACCTGCCCCATAACATGGAGCATATTCCGGTGTCGTGCATGGTTGTATACACCCATGAACCTTCCAAGGGTCATCTGGATAATACCAAGCCATACCGCAAACACAAGCAGTACTGCAATATCACCCTGATGGTGGGCATGTGTTCCGATCAGCAGGTGCCTGCTGATTAACGGATGCCAGAGCTCGATATTAAGGGCACCCGGATGGGCTCCGAATATCTCGGCATACACAAAACCGAAGATGATGGCTGAGATGCTTGCATTTCTCAGGACTTTAAGGAGCTGCTGGACAGCCTCACCTTTCAGCATCCTCTGAAGGCCAAGAGCAAGAATGAGCAGAACAGCACCATACCCGATATCTCCAAGGATGATACCAAAGAATAACGGGAATATGATCGCTACCATGAGCGTCGGATCAAGCTCATCGTAACGGGGCCGTGAATAGATATCCACGATCGACTGCATTGGCTTTGCAAAACCAGGGTTATCATACTCGACAGGCGGCTGGTTCTTAGAGTGATCATGGCTATCATGATGACCGCCAGTCTCCTCAACCTCCATGACAAGGATTTTATCTCCTGTCGCCTGGGCAAGCCCTGATTTCAGGCTCTGAACTTCAGATACCGGAACCCATCCATCGGCGATGAAGGTGAGTTCGGTTGTGGCAAACCGAAGCGGCGCCTCGGCCTGTTCAACATCAGCTGAGAGCACTTCGTCACAGGCAGCAAGAAAATTACCGTGTTTTCCTTTTATATCAGCAATTTTCTCATCGATATCTGCAATAGCCGCAGTCAGCTGAGAGATCTCAGACTGGTATGTATCGATTGCCTTTCTGACGGATCCTTCTTCCTCCGGAATCGGGATCGGCTGGAACTGTGCTTCTGCAAGAGCGTGTTCAACTGTCGCACGATCTGCTTTTTTAAAGAAGATGACCGTGGTGTTGTTCCCCTTGTCAGATGCGATAAACTTCTCGTGTGGGACGGTGATCTCGATTTCACGGGGTGCTTTCCCCGCAATCACCGATACCGATTCATACCCCCTGTAAAGTCCCAGTTCAAGAGGTATGCCGGAGAAAGGTGTAAGTTCGGCGATACGCTGTTCATTCACCTTGATACGTGCTTCTGCTGCCGATCGCTGTGCCGTGAGATTGCTGACTTCCTGTTCGATTGCAGGGAGTTCACGCTCTATAATCTCTTTGATCGAACGCGAAGAACGCTTTTTTGTATCGAGGTAATCATCGGGAGAGAGCCCAAAGATGCTCTCGATCGACCGGATCTTGATCAGATCTGTCGAGAGTTCTGTTGCACCCTCCATCGGTTGCCCGATGCGAAAGCCCTCATATCCCTCTTTCCCCTGGTCGGTATAATCGGTGATATGGTATACGTGGTGACGGTAAAGTTCGGTCACAGCTGACGGCATCTGCTCTTTCGATCCAACGATAAGCAGACGCGTCATCGTCTTAGGCTGTAACATGAACTCTCTCCTTGAACCGCTCAACCAGCAGCGAAACGGCTTCATTCATCCGTTTCCGGCCTTTTTCTTTGAGGAGGGAGGCCTGATGCTTTCCTTCCTCTAGGATCTGGGCGCGTTTCTTCGCTGCGTCATTTCGTGCATCCGCCAGACGCTTCTTTGTGTACTCATCGGCAACGGCTGTTGCCTTGGCAACCTGGTTGTCGGCTTCAAACCTGGCATTTGCGATAATCTGCTCGCGCTCAAGTTTCGCCTTCTCAACCTGCTGACGATACTCTTCTTCGGTCTTTTTGATGCTCTTCAGAACCTCAGTTTTCATCCAACCCTCCTCTCACGGCAACAGAATAATTGGTTTATCGTATCTCTTATAATTGTTGTTCTGTTTCGGGAGGGTTTTCCGGGAGATATTCCCAGTGTATCGCCTCTGGCAGGTTTTTAATACAAACTGACCCTTTATCGCCGGATATTTCGAGTCCCGCGAGTTCGGCCGAAGAACAGATGAGATGTTGCTCAGGATGCGTTCCCCGCACAATTTCACAGGAGAGCAAAATTTCCGGACCTGCCGAGATGACATACCGGAGCCTTACCGATCCCGGGTGTCCCCTTGGAAGCACAAGCACCGGCTGATCATATATCCGGACCAGATCGAGAAGGTAGCGTGCCGGAGTCAGATCCCCCCCTTCCGGTGCTGATACGGCGATGATATCGTCAGGGTGGATACCCTGGACATATTCGCTATCAGTGGTCTCTATCATGAGAGGGAACTTCCTGCCGGCACGGGCACATAGAAGAAAAGAAGATTGCCCCCTGACGAGGACAATACGGTCACCGGGGGTGAGGATCATGCCGGAGTAACATCTTCTGACTGGCAGGAGGGGCACATCGGGCGTTTGCCGACGGTCTTGAACTTTTCACCGCAGGTATTACAGATGTAGCTCTTTCCCTGCACTCCCTCATCAATCTCTATATCTGCCGGACCACCAACGCTGCACATCTCTGTTTCACCTGATTTTCATTGAACGCGGGCTCACTTAAAGGTTATCGCATCTCGGTTCAGATCAGGGCAAAGATCAGAAATGCTGCAAATACCATGATGCATGCATGCTTTACACCTGCGGCTAACGATGACTCCCCCATCAGCCCGGCAATGAGCCCTGAGCAGATCGCCTGGATGACGACGGCATGATAGAAGAGGCGGCCATAGGTGAGGGCAGATATGCCTCCAACGCTTGAGAAAGCCCCGGCGCCGCTCACGGATGTATCGATTGCATCAGTCATCTCAATGACCGGGAGGAACTGCGTCCCGATAACAAGTACAACAAAGATGAAGACGAAGAATGCAAGGTAGACGACCGCGGTGTAGAGGAACATCTCCCCCTGCCGCTCCCGTTTGAGGGTCTCGCTCATATCGGCATCACTTGCCGCAATCGTCAGTACCTGGCCGATCTCCCCGCTCATTGCAGTTGCCCGGGTGATCAGCGTCACCGTACGCGATATGGATGGTGTGGAGAGGCGTTCTTCAAAGCGCACAAGTGCATCCTCGACATTTGCACCCCAGTCAAGATCACGCTTGATCTTCTTTATCTCATAGCTGAGGAGACCGAGATTCGTCCTCACCAGTATGGAGAGAGCCTTTGCGATGGTAAGGCCGACTTCATTGATCCCGGCAAGCCTCTGGAGGAAATCAGGGAGCGATGCTTCAATCTCACTTATCCGGCGGCTCCAGATCAGTTGCGCAATTGCATAGGGAGCGAATACGATGAGGAATGTTGCGATGACATAATCGTCAAGGACCGTCAGGTAAAACTCGAAATCACCATAATCGGGGATCTGAAGATACCAGAAGATAAGATACATGACACCTGCCGGAATCGAGACATAGAAGGTGCGGTGGGGGAGGATCAGGAAGTAATGGAGGGGATCGGAGACGAATTCACGGATCCGGGTCCAGCGATCATATTTTTTCAATGTCGTGATCAGTCCGGTTTCTGTGGTTTCATCTCCCTCTGTAATCTCAACATCAGGATATTCCCTGAGTTCCTGCATAAAGGTGTACCGCTCCACACTCTCGGGCTGGGATGAGATCATATCGATAAAGACGATAAAAATGGCAGTTCCGATCGGAATTAAGGCATATATCACGATATTCAGCTGCATGAGCGCACCCGGACCCATCAGTCCCATCACCACCATCACGATGATCAAAAAGAGCGGGCCTGCCACAAAGAGCGTCACATACCCCTCGGCAACCAGGGAGAGGGTGTTTAAGAACTGTTTCTGCTCAAATTTTGCCTCATCCTGGTACAGGCCCACCTTCGCCTTCAGGAAGCCGGAGAGATCGCCGCCACTCTCGATAATGGAGAGGAGATCCTGGATAAAATCCTTCATCTTGGCTGAGGGAGTTGTCATCTGGAGTTCACGGAGTGCGGAGACGATATCGTGGGCAAAGAGATCACAGTCCCTGACAACCTGCCGGAATTCCAATGCAACTTCCCCATAGACATGCGAGTTCTCTGAGAGGGAACGGAAGATCTCAATCAGTTCGGCTCCACCCCTCCTCATCGCATACATGTACGCAACGGCGTTATGGAGGGTCAGGTTGATCCTGGTCGCACGGGAAGACTTCATGACGCCCGGGAAGGCAAGGACGATCCGGTAGGTGAGGTAGGAGATGATGATGAAGATGATGACTGCGATGATCGCCCTGAAGAGGACATCTTCAAGCGGAAGATCAGACAACCACGATATGGCAAGCCGGTTCTGCCTGGTGAACTCATAGGCGGCACTGGGGACGATGATCGGCTCAAAGACCCCCGCAATAAAATAGAAGAGTATGCCAATTGCAGCTCCGATGCCAGATCCGAAGACGAATGCGTAATAATAGAGCCGCTCAACGGTGATACCAAGCCGTGCGGATATGATATCATTCCGCAGGTGCTGGAAACGCATCGGATCGCGCCTTGAAAACCGCCGGAACCGTTCATACATCGGTATCATGAGAGGACCTGTCTGAGATCGCCGATATGGTCAAAGATGACATCAGGGGTGATGGCAAAGATCGAGAATACCTCGGATACAGATTTGAAATCCCTGATTTCCTGTTCATGAAGCGCGAGGATCACCTGCCTCCGCCTTTCAATCTCAGTATGGAGCTCTTCCCTGCTCCATCCACGGTTGGCGGCGATGGCCGAGTAGACATGGGATCTGCCGGAGTACCGCATCTCATCTGAGACCGGATCGTACTCAAAGACATTGTTCACAAGGATATTCCCGGAATTTGGTTCAATACCGGTGATCTCAACGATCTCCTGGCAGCGCCTGACACGCTCGGTACCACGGAAGATCAGCCCCTGGACCGAGATGATGTTTAATGCCTGGAGCATATTACGCGGGACATTTAAGGGTTCACTCTCAAGACGGTGGATGGTGGCATCCACTCCTCCCGCATGCATCGTAGAGTAGGTGGTATGGCCGGTATTCATTGCCTGGAAGAGGGTCTGCGCTTCAGGCCCCCTCACTTCTCCGACAATAATGAACTCGGGCCTCTGCCTCATGCCGGCTTTTAAGAGATCGAACATATTGATGCTCCTGCTCCCCTCTGAAGTGAGGGATTCACGGGTGACGCTCGCAATCCAGTTCTCCCGGTACAGCATGATCTCACGGGTATCCTCGATAGAGACAACTTTTGCCAGCGGGGGGATGAAGAGGGACATCGCATTTAAGGATGAAGTCTTCCCGGATGCTGTCCCGCCGATATAGATCAGGCTCTTGTTATTCTCGATTGCAAGCCAGAAGTAGACGAGCTGGTCGACATTGAATGTCCCCTTCTCCATCAGCTCGATCGGGGTGAACGGCTCCGGACGGAACTTACGGATTGTAAAAGAAGAGCCCCTGCTCGTCACCTCAGTCCCAAGCGTCAGCTGGAGACGTGAGCCGTCCGGGAGGGTGGCATCAAGGATCGGGCTTCCGATCGAGATGTGCTTGCCTGAACGCTGTGCAAGGGAGATGGCAAGCGAGTTTAACTGCTGTTCGGGAAACTGGATATTGGTTCTGATATTCCGATGCTGCCGGTGATAGAGGAAGAGAGGGATTCCATGCCCATCACACGATATATCCTCAATCTCAAGATCTTTCATCAGGGGATCGATCCGTGACCATCCGAGGAAGTTCCGTTTCAGGTAGTACCGCAGTTTATATGTCGTCTCCGGTGTCAGCGAGAGGCCGTACTGGCTGATTAAGGCTTCCGCCTTTCTGAAGAGGAGTCGCTCTGGTTGTTCCCGGATCTCTGAATCCGTCAGAATAAGAATATCACGGAGGTCTTCATAAAGCCGTTCCAGAAGTTCGTATTCAAAACGGGTCAGGATTGGTTCAAAGAGGTGATACTCCTTCAGCCGGGTCACCCGGTTATAGGTGATCAGGACAAGGGAGAGGCCTTTCTCAACCCAGTAGCTATCCACCTCTTCCTCATTCTCGGCAAGCCTTGGGATGACAAGCGGACCGGCAGTTGGATAATGATATTCCGGCACCACGAGGTCCGCTTCTTTCTTCCGGAATACCGAGAGGAGTGACCGGCGTTCAGGGATCTGATCCTTTGGTGCGGATGCTGAAACGGGGTCTTCCGTTTCAAACGGCAGTACCGACTGCTCCGGGGATGAAACAGCCTTCACCGGATAGGCGATTGTTTCCGGCATAGATTCTTCCCCTGTCTTCGGCAGAGAGGGAGCGGGATGATCAGGCGTCTTCTCATCAGGCTGCGCAATGTCAATTCCGGTATCAGCAGCAGGTATCTCGTTCTCCCCAACATTGATTTCTTCTTCAGGGAGTGGCTCCGCCAGATCCTCAGGAGAGGGATTCTCCGGGATCTCATCATGGATATCAGGATCAGGCCCTGGAACAGGAGTCTCCTCTTCGGCTTCATCCAAAGCGATATCATCTCCGGCAGGGATACTGCTCTCCTGATCCGGCAACCCCATCATCTCTTCATCTGATGGCGCTTTCCCGGGACCTGGTGCTTCGGATTCTTCCTCATCAGCCAGCCCGGCCATCGGGGTGTTCCAGAAGCCCGGAGGTGCACGCGCATCGGTATCCCCGACAGGTGTGTCAGGCTGCTTTCGATCATCGATCTCCGGGGATTGTTCATGCAGCGGATCCGGGAAAGGGGCAGTATCCCAGGGGTTGGTTATCGGCAGAGCACGATCAGAATCCGATCTCCTCTTCAAAAATGAGAGAAAACCGGATTTCTTCTTTTTATCACTCTTCTTTGATCCGAAGTGATCACTCTCCGGTGCAAAAAGATCACGTTCTTCCTGCTGCTTATCGTCACCATCTACCATAGAAAACCCCGGTTAGCCGAAATAATCGCCTGAGCGTACTGGTTACCTTACACGGAGAAGAGATATAGCTTATGCATGTGAGGATACTACATAACCTTAATTCATTGAATGGAGAGATGAAGTATGGCTGATCAGACGACACGCAGGATGCCAACAGGGATCAACTCACTTGATCCCGTCCTGGACGGAGGAGTTGTGCCGGGCTCCCTTATCCTTCTGCTCTCGGATATCGGTGCAGGAAGTACCGAGTTTGCATACACCTCACTCATTGCAATGACAAGAATGGGGAAGGACGACGGGGCAGGAAGAATGATTCCGGAAGATATCCGGTATATCAGCATCACCAGAACGAAAGAGGATGTATTCCGTGAGATCATAGGATCATTCAAGAGCGATCTGACTGCCGGCATCGCAGATCGCGTCACATTTCTGGATCTCTCAAGCGGATACTTTGACAGGAGTGTCGTTCCTGCAAACTGGTATGATGGAGAGGGGGGCATCGTCGCCCGGATGCAACGAAAGAAGCCTGAGCATGATAGTATTCTTGCCGATCTCATTGCGGTGCTTGAGGAGGGAAAAGAGCAGAGCCTTATCATCATCGACTCCATTACCGATATTTCCGGACTGCATTACAGTCCGGAAAAATGGAACAGCCTTGTTGCATTCCTCAGGGGACTGCAGCGGATCGCAAAGACCTGGAACTCGACAATATACCTCCATCTCACCAAAGGGATTCTTGATTCGTCCCGCGAACTGGAGATCTGCGACTGTGCGGATGCGGTCATCCACTTCAAATGGGAGGAGGGATCAGGCCAGCGCAGGCAGAGGATCATGTATTTCATGAAGTTCCGCGGGGTGATGCCGTACCTTGAGGAACGTGATCTCGTGAAGTTTGCGGTTCGGATCAGTTCAACAGCCGGGTTTGATGTCGAGAATATCAGGATGGTGATTTAGGTGAGTGATGACTTCTCGGCACTTATTGACGATGATGATAAACAGCCTCCGGTGCGGAAGATCCCTCCGATCCAGACAGGAACGCCGCCTGCACGAATGGGAGGCATCATCCAGCAGGCAGATCCTGTAGAACCTGAGTGGGAGCCTCCATCTGATGATGAGTGGATACCGCCTGCTGAAGATCAGTGGGAACCCCCCCATGATGAGAAGAAAGAGATGCAGGAGCCACTGAAACGGGAGAGTTCAGGTGAAGTGAGAACTCCTCCCGGCAGAAGGACCGATCAACGGATTAAGCTCGGTATAGAAGGGCTTGACGAGATGCTCGGAGGGGGGCTCGTAAAGAACTCCGTCACCGGAATCATCGGGACCTATGGTACCGGGAAGACGACATTTGCGATCAATTTCATTTTCGAGGGGTTGAAGCTGGGAGAGACCTGTATCCTGATCAGCCTTGACGAGCGGGCCGAGATGCTGAAAGAGAGTATCAGGCGGCGGGGATATGACCTTGACGCATACCTTGACAAAACCTTCTTTTTGATCAAACTTGATCCAACAGATTTTACGCTCGCGGTAAACAGCATCAAAAACGATATTCCCGACCTCATCAGGGAGACGAAGGCATCCAGAGTCGTCATAGACCCGATATCACTCTTTGAAGGGCTGCTTCCTGATGAGGCGAGCAGGAGGCTTGAGATGTTCAAGTTCGTCGAGAGGATGCGGGATGAGGATTGTACCTTCGTCATGACGAGCGAGACAGATACCCAGATACCCTATGCAAGCAAATACGGCCTTGTCGAGTATCTCGTTGATTGCGTTGTCCTGCTTCGGTATGTGAGGACGAGCGACCTCTCCGGCACCCATCTTGCTGTCGAAGTCGTGAAGATGCGGAGATCCCAGCACTCACGGGAGATTAAGCCATATGAGATCCAGCCCGATGATGTGGTCGTCTATTCTGAGGCAAGCGTCTTCTAGAGAGTGCCATGGGATCTGATATGATCCCATGCCTTTTTGAGCGGACTATCGGCTGCATCTTCCCGGTATATCCCGATATCCTCCCGCCCATAGAAGGTGCGATCTGATCCGACAGGACAGACCTTGATGCAGACACCGCAGGGGGAGATTGCTTTTTT
>NZ_JARVGN010000110.1 GCF_029762515.1 Methanocalculus sp.
CCTGCACCCGCTGTTCTCTGGCACTCCTCCCGATCGGGCCGCTCTGGATCGGGGATATCGCTGACCGTGCACTTGCCCTGCGGCTGCTTGAGAGGATGGATGGCATGGCCTTTGGGTCGAAGGCACGCCTCTCCCGGCTTTTAAGGATACTTGCCGGAGAGCTTCCCGCTCTTCCGCACTATGATTATCATAAAGAGGCAAAACGGCTCGGCGTCTCACCGCCTGCAATGGATATCCTGCTTGAGCGGCTTCTCCAGAAAGGATATGGGGCAAGCCGGGCGCACTACTCCGGCACCGCCGTCCTGACTGATGCCCCTCTTGAAGTGCTGGAAGAGGTTCTCTCCCCGTAAAAAAGGATTTAGAGTTTTGTCACAATTGTCAGGATGTCGCCATCGGCGAGGACATGCGGAAGACTGACCCGCTGGGCGTCGTGTTTTACCGAGTCACCCCATATTTTTGCATACCTGAACCGCTCGACAAAGTCGCGGTGGAGGCGGTTGCAGACATCCTCAACGGTGCTTCCTGCCCGGACAATCAGCGGCTCTTCCATATCTGCTGGTTCTCCGAGCGGCTTCATGAAGATCTGGATGAAACCGAGATGTTCATAGACGGCGTCTTTTAATGTGTTGATATTGAAGCCGGAGTGTGCCGAGATCATGATCGGGGCCTGCCCGAACTGTTTGGTGAGGTGCTTCACAATATCCTTCTTTGACTGGTCATCGACAAGATCGACCTTGTTGATTGCGATGAAGGCAGGGATGTATCGGCGGTTGCCGATCATCGCATCGATGAAATCTTCCTGGGTGACATTGCCTCTGATCAGGACATCGGCGTTCATGATCTTGTTCTCAGCAAGGATCGTCCTGATCTCTTCAAGGTTGAGATCGACACTGCCAACGGTGTTCAGCCGGACACCGCCCATGCCGGATTTCTTGATGGTGATATCCGGCTTTGGGGTGTTGATTCTGATCCCGGCATCATACAGCTCTCTTACAAGCACGTCGATATGCCGGTCATTGAAGACATCGCCTAAGATGATGATCAGATCAGCCGTCCTGACAACGGCGATAACCTCCTTACCGCGCCCTTTTCCCATCGCGGCACCGGCGATCAAACCGGGAATATCCAGGATCTGGATCTTGGCTCCCCTGTGTTCCATCAGGCCGGGGACAACAGTGAGGGTTGTGAAGGCATATGCCGCAGTCTCGCTCTTTGTGCCGGTCAGCTGGTTTAGAAGTGTTGATTTACCAACAGACGGGAACCCCACAAGGACAACCGTTCCATCCCCTGATTTTTTGACAGAATAGCCTTCTCCTGTGCCGGACGATTTCATTGCACGGGTGACCGCCTCATCCTTCAGCTTTGCTATCTTTGCTTTCAGCCTGCCGATATGGAGGGAGGTTGCCTTATTGTATTTTGTATTCCGGAGCTCATCCTCAATCTCACGGATCTGCTCTTCAAGGCTACTCATTCCTAATAAATGGCATCTCTGTGAACATGAATCTATGGAAGGTATGGGAAGAATGGGGGTGTTTGAGGTGAGAAGGATATGGTAAGTATGGGGGATGCGGAAGGCAGGGTGGACGGATGATATGATAATGGTTAAATATTCTCGTGTCTTACAGAATAGAGCACAAATTCTTGCTGATATAGTGTAGTCGGCCAATCATGTAGGACTCTCACTCCTACGACTGGGGTTCAAATCCCCATATCAGCATTCTGTCTTTTATATTGTCTTTTCTGCTCATAGAATGGACTCAATCTGACCTTTTATGAAGACTCTATTGCGGGGATACTCCGTTGTCCTCACTGCTTCAATTCCCTTCTTCTCACCCTCAATTTCGGAATTGCTCCCTCCTCCCTCTTCCTCCGGTAAATTGTTCCCCCAAACCTGCTACAACAGTGAAGTCGCTTATGAAGAGGAGGATGGCATAGATGAGGAGGATGAGGACGATCGAGAGATCAGATCTCCTGCGGATGATCGGGTGGAGCCGTTTTGCCATCTCCGGTGCTTTTTCCCTGAGCGGTATCAATAATTTCGCTTTGGGTGCAGGAGATACGAAACGATTATTGCCAGTCCCTCCTCTTTTTGTACTACCGCATGGAAAAAGGGCGTCTTCATAGGAAGAGAGTGTACGGGGAAATAATCAATGGCACTACCGGTTGATTGGGCGGAAATCCGCCTCTTCATCTCTGCCTCCCTCATCTGCCCATGTATGCTGCTCAGATGTCGCTTCGAGTAAAAAGGGCAAAAAAATCCTGCTCCTGCTCTCCCCTGTTCCTACGGTTGCCTGAGTGACTAATCATGAATACGAAAACACCTATCACACGACTCATGGGAGTTCTTCTTCTCCTCATCTGCATGGTTGCAGGTGTCAGTGCCGCCGGTTCTCCTGCTGCTGATTTTTACGCCACGCCTGAAAACGGCAGCGCTCCACTAACTGTTGAATTCACTGATCTATCAACTCCTGATGCTTCCGGCTGGGCATGGTACTTCGGGGAAGAGTTCATCGATTCGGAGTGGACAGAGATTTCGGCAGATGCAGGATGGTCGGCACGGGGAGGCCATTCGATGGTTGTTCTTCCCGATGGGAGTATTGTCCTGATGGGCGGCGTTGAAGATGGCGCCTATGCCCATGATGTCTGGAGATCAGAGGACTCTGGTGCCACCTGGAGCAGGGTTGCCGATGAGCCCCGGTGGGCGCCCCGGACATACCATTCCAGCCTTCTCCTCGCAGACGGCAGTGTCCTTCTTATAGGGGGCTTTTATCGTGATGGTGATGAATGGATAAATTATAACGATGTCTGGCGTTCAACCACCAAAGGCGTTCACTGGACAAAGATAACTGATGAAGCCCCCTGGACGGCCCGTGATGGCCATACAACCCTCCTCCTCAATGACAGAAGCATCATCCTGATGGGAGGATGGGATCGGGTCGGCCAGAAAAACGATGTCTGGCGTTCGAATAATAACGGCATCTCCTGGTCGCAGATCTCGCATCGGGCAGGATGGCCGCCCCGGGCATACCACTCCAGTGTTCTGCTCCCTGATGGCAGTATTGTCCTGATGGGCGGCTACTTTCAAGATGATGATAGCTGGTCCTACTTCAATGATGTCTGGCGCTCAACCGACAACGGTGCCACATGGACTGAAATGACATCGGATGCCGAATGGTCAGCCCGTGATGGCCATACGAGCGTTGCACTCCCTGACGGGGGCATTCTTCTGATGGGAGGAATGGATGATGATATCAGGTATAACGATCTCTGGCATTCGGCAGATTACGGTGCCACCTGGACAGAGATCACTCCTGAAACGGGGTGGGATGCACGTGATCGCCATGCCAGCGTGCTCCTTCCTGATGGGAGCGTTCTTGTAACGGGCGGCTGGTCATATGAGGGGGATGACGAATTTACCTACTATAACGATGTCTGGCGGCTCCAGACTGCCGATTCAGATGTACAGAACCCTTCTCATCTCTATACGGATCCGGGCAGCTATAGCGTCACACTCCGGGCATTCAATACGGCAGGGTTCTCCACCCTCACAAAAGAGGCTTTCATAACCGTCACCGAACCTGCACCGGCAGAGACACCGGCTCCTTCCATAACCCCTGAGCCTGAAGAAACACATATCCTCACACCAACCCCGGAGCAGTCTCCGGTTGTTTATGCGCCTGTTCTGCTCCTGATTGCAGGGCTGGTTCTGCTTGCGATGCGAAAAGAGGAATAATATTTTTTAGCCATATTTTTGGAAGAGAGCCTCTTCTTTTGACTCTCTTCCTCCTGCAATACAGTGTAATTGTACTCTTATGATCGGGGACGTGCGCCTGCGAGGGGTGATTGCAGGAGGCAGCCGTTCTCTGGATCGTTCGATCCGGGATTGTTCCCTTAGATTATACTTTCACGCCATTCCAGAACTGGGTGGTATTTTTCAGGGCTTCGAAACCTTCAGATTCGTCTACCCAGTAGCCCTGGAACACTCTTCCATTCTCTGAAAGCTCAAAGGTGAACCATCCTGTATATGTCCCGGTCTTATCGGTATCGACCCAGATGCCGGTAAGCGTGTTTCCGTCTATAGTCCCGTTGATCGTGCCGTAGCAGTTACCGGTAAAGTTGGTTTCATCACCTGTAGTGTCAGGGATGAATTCGCATTCGTCACCACTGCTATAGGTTCCGGTCACCAATGAACCAGTCTGGGTGAGTGAAAAAACCTCGACGAAGAGTCCGGTTTCACCGTAATTATAGGTTGTAGCCCAGGTTCCGGACCAGGGGGTCTCCTCCGATGCAGTTGCTATTGGTTGCGCATCTGGCAACGGAGCAATGTTTGTGCCGGGTTGTGTTGTCCCCGATGTTGCATCGGAAGAGCTCATGCAGCCGGCAATAATCAACAGGATACAGACAAGACCGGTCAGAATCAGGGCAGGTGACTTTTTCATAGAATGATCGTACATATCTTTCTCTTCTCCGATAATGAACTCTCTGAAAAAATCATTAATTATCTAATTGTTCTGGATGGTGGAGTTACGCTTTCTCAATCTGATAATGGAGTGATTTGCCTGTTGGCTAAAAATACCAGAAATATCAATATATACTGTTTCATATGGTGGTGAAGTTCTGATTTTTCCCTCCCGTATCAGAGCTCAAGTGGAAGAAATGACTCGCCATTATCCCTGGCATTTCATGGGTTTCCTTGTCTTTGCAGCCGTCGTCCCCCTGATCTACACACTCTTAAACCTCTTCTGGATTGGGCGCATCAGCATGGATGCGTTTGCAATCACTGAACAATTCGAGTTCTTTGAGCTGGCGATAGAGGTCATGGTTGCCACAATCCCGGTGGGTGTCCTTGCGCTCACCGCCCGTTATTGTCACAACAGGGAGAAAATTGTCGGAATCGTCACAGCCGCACTGATATTTCAGGCATTAATCTCACTCGTCCTGCTGGCGATCATCTTCTTTTTCAATCAGGAGTTGATCGGAATAATGGGTACTCCTGATTCAATCGTGGACCCGACCCGGGAATACCTTCTGCTGAGATCGATCAGTATTCCCTTTGACATATCTGCCTTTATCCTCCTCACCGCGATCCGATCCCTCCAGAAAGGAAAGGAGGCATTTATCCTTATCACGATCTCAATAATTGTCAATATTCTCCTCGACCTGCTCCTGATCTCCAGTACTCCGGTATCTCTCCATCTGGGTATTTCAGGAGTGGCGATCGCGTATGTCATTACCCAGATGGTACTCATGATAATGGCTGCGGCGTATCTTTTCCCTCTTATCGGGGTCACTATCTCCTCCTTCATTACCACTGCCTGGCGAAAGGAAGTTATCCCCATCTTTCGGATAGGGAGCTGGAGCGGTCTTGAAGCGGCGCTTCAGACGAGTGGGATCGTATTGATCTTAATCCTCCTGAATGGACTTGGAAAGGATGAGTTCGCCGGATTCGGTATAGCCATCTGGATCTTCTGGATCGCTCTGATGCCTATCTTTGCCATTGGAGATGGAACCAGTATCCTTGTCGGGAATTACCTGGGCGAGAGAAGGTTTGCCGATCTTGTGGATAGTCTGAAGACTTCACTTCTGTTGGTGACCGTTTTCATGCTTCTTGTCATTACCGCCGGGGTCCTCTGGTGGGATCAGATATCGTTAATATTCAACCAGAATCCTGAAATTGCCGCCTACTCTCTCACGGCATTCCAATGGCTGATCATCGGCTTCATCGGTTTTGGAACAGGGTTCATTCTCCGCAGCATCTTCGTTGGGACC
>NZ_JARVGN010000111.1 GCF_029762515.1 Methanocalculus sp.
GGGTTTCGAGCCAGAACTCAACCGTATCAAGCCCGGCACCACGGATACCGGAGAAGATTGAGGCAAGGGCATATTCATGAAAGAACATGCTTGATACACCGGTTCGCAGCATACGCAGTTTCTTCTCATCCCGCCACAAATAGATTCCTATGCCCGGTGAAGAACAGGCAACCCTGGTTTCAGGCGATCCTGAGGTTATCACAGTGCAGGATCTCACCCGGATCATCAGGGAGGAGCTTGATACCCCTCTGCTACGCGGCATTTCGGTCAGGGGTGAGGTAACAAACTACCGTCTCCATTCATCAGGACATATGTACTTCACCCTCTCAGAGAAGAACAGCGATGGGGATGCCGCAATCGACTGTGTCATCTGGAGACGATCAGCAGTCCGGGTATCACCTCCTCCTGAGAACGGGATGGATGTGATCGTGAATGGGTATGTTGACTTCTATCCTCCTTATGGCAAGACCCAGTTTATCGGAGAGAGCGTAATCCATGCGGGGGCCGGAGGAAAATTCATCCTTCTGGAGCAGTGGAAGCGTGAACTTGCTGCTGAAGGTTGTTTTGCAGCTGAAACAAAAAAACCGATCCCGCAGTATCCCCTCCGTGTCGGCGTCGTTACGTCCCCGACAGGAGCAGTGCTTCAGGATATCAGGAATGTCCTCTCACGTCGGTTCCCCCTCGATCTGATCATTTCACCGACCCAGGTGCAGGGGGAGTATGCGCACCTGGATATCGCCGGGGCAATCCGGCGGATCGACGGGCATGCGGATGTGATCATTGTTGCACGCGGCGGAGGGAGTTTTGAAGACCTCTTTGCATTTAATCATCCGGATGTGATCCGGGCGATTGCTTCGTGCATAACCCCCATCGTCTCCGCTATCGGGCACGAGGTCGATGTGACACTTGCCGATCTTGCAAGTGATCTGCGGGCGCCGACACCGTCAGCTGCCGCAGAACTTATCGTGCCCGATCGGGTCACCCTCCTGCGGGAGCATACTGAAACACGATCGGCACTACAGAACCTTATTCTTGACCGTCTGGAGAAACGTGGACTCGAACTTGAAGAGATCCGGCTCAGGATAGAGAGCCGGAGGATAAAACGGCGGATCAGTGATATGAAACAGGCTTCCGCCGAGCTTCTTGAACGACTCCAACAGGCGATAGCCAGAAAGATCGCACAACAGAGAAGTAATCTTGCCCTGTATACAGCAGAGATCCGATCGGCAGATCTGAGGGCTCCGCTTCGGAGGGGATATGCCCTCATCCTTGCAGATGGAGAGATGATCCGATCGGTTAATCTGCTCGGGAAGGGTGATTTGGTGACGATCTATCTCCAGGATGGTGAGATGGACGCAACAATTACAGAGGTACGCCATGACAGAGACGTATGAAGAGATGGTTACACGGCTCCGTGATATTACACGAAGACTTGAAGATCCGGATACTCCCCTCGATGAGAGTGTCAGGCTCTATAAAGATGGAATTGAACTGATCAAAAAATGTGAAGACTACCTGACACAGGCTGAACTCCGCATCCTTGAGATTGCTGAAGAGTGATCCCGATCACTCCTCACGGCTTGCGGTCATAATAACAATCATCTCCGCCCCGCCAGAGAGGATCTCAATGAGTTCGCGTGGCAGTGTCCGTGCAACATAATCCGATCCAATCCCAATAGTGCGCCCACAGACAAAATCACTCCTCCGCCAGACGAGATCGGTCGGATGATCGAATGTCATCTGCGATGAGCCACGGGATCTGATCTCGCAGGTAATGTCTCCTGCCTGAAGGTGTGTTGTCAGGATAGCGCGATCATCCGCAAGGAGGGAACAGAAGTCATCGGCAAGATCCAGAGCCCCCTTATCTGCCGATACCCCGATGATACAATCGCCCTGCAAAGAGAGTTCATCCTCGCAGGTGATCTCAAATGTGGTCCTGTGAGTGCCCCTGACATGCGCATGCCCATGGCAGGTGATCACTTCTTTGATCTCCATTGTTTATGATGTCTGCACACAATCTAATAGAGTATGTCGATATCAGTAAAATGTCCGGTCTGTGGGGAAGAGACCGATCATGAGATCCTTCGTGACGGTGAGCCTGCCACAGTTCAATGCTCTGAATGCAGCCATATACACCGCTCTGCAATAAAAATACCCAAAGTAATTGAGATACGGGCGATCATCAGCAGTGAAGGAGAATCCAGGCAGGGGACGATTGAACTGACCGATGATGAGGTCGTCGAGGTCGGCAATACGTACGTTGCGGATGTGGGAGACGACATCTTTGGTGTGGAGGTGACCGGGGTCGAACTCGGGCCTGCGCGCAGAGTGAGAGCCAATACACGTGATATAACCTGCATCTGGACACGGGTCATAGATTCGGTGATCATCCGTGCCTCCCTTCACAAAGGGGCGGTGACCTACCCCCTGTACGAAAAAGTCGAGGGTGAGACGGTCTATACTATCGGGGAGATTGCCTCTGTCGGGGGCCGGCAGTTCCGCGTGACACGGATCAAGCTCCGGGATGGCGCTGTCGTCAGAAAGCCCGGATCATATGCTGAAGCTCGTTTTATCAAGCGTGTCTATGGGGAACGATCATAAATACTTTTTCAGGAGAGCTGAGAACTCCTCCTGATGAAGGACACCCTCCACCTTCTCCACCACTTGATCATCACTGAAGATGATCGTCGTCGGAGTCACCTTCAACGAATACCTGCTGATATAATCCGGCTGCTCTTTTGCATTGATCGATTCGATAGAGACCGAAAGGGCTGCCTCTACTTCTGCGTTGATCGATTCCTGCTCAAGGCACCCCATACACCCATCCTGATAAAAGGAGAGAATCTTCACTGACATGATGGAGATTCTTGGGATTTGAGATAAAAAAGGTATTGGATCTAAGAGATTGCTGTTACCGAGTTGATGGTGACGACAGCATAGGAGTACCCATACCTGACGAGCACCGTCTCATCGGTCTTCTCTTTGATAAAAGTCAGACGCAACTTGATATCAGGCTCGGTATCGTTGAGTGCGAACTGCGGGGAATCGGCAAAGCCGAGAATGATATTATCTCCGACAGAGAGCTCATCAAAGGGATAGCCCATCTCACCAATCTGTTCTTCCGTCAGTTCACTCTCAAACGGACTCTCCTGGCTTTCGATGGTGAATGGGACGACGACTCGATCACGTTCCTTGTATCCGATTGGAGCAGAGGTGATCTCCTGGAACTCGGTTCTGAATAAGCCGAAAGGAGCCATTTTGCCGTACCTGTGAGGGATTCCGATCATATCGTCTGGGAGGCTGTACCCTGCCGAGACCTCAATCGGGCCGGAGAGATATACAAAATTCCCAGCCTCTTCCGCCTCTGTAGCGACAACTTCCAGAGTGGTCAGGACAGGAATATCATTCTCATTATAGATGGTATAATCAATTACAACCAGATCACCGGGCTGAACAGTTCTCATCCCGCCAATCCATGCCGTTCCAAGGAGGGAAGCTGCCATCATGACGGCGAAGAGGACAGCAATTGAAATTGCCCCCACTTTGGTCCAGTTGATGGGATCAGCCTGTTTCTTCTCCCGTGATGTCTTTCTCTGCGGTGCCATTATGATGAACATGTTGTTCTCCGGAGTGTAAAGCGTTTGTGAAGCAGATCACCGGTTACGATTCATCTCAGTCGATGCTGATTGAATTTAATTATATTATTAATTAATAAATTATTTTTACATAAAAATCCAAAACAGTTATCAGGTCTTTTAACAAGGATTACCTAAACAGGGTGAAGCAATTCTTCTGCGACCCGGTAAGGATGCATAATTATTGATTGGTTCATGTTGTGTATGTGGAACGATGATTGAAGAGTACAGTAATCCATTGACAGGAGGTGTCTGATGGGAGATGACTATGAACCTGAAATCTTAATTGAAGTACAAAACCTCTCAAAAATATTTGGAAGCAAGCCGGAGAAGGCACTCAGGATGCTCAGGGACGGGAAGACAAAGAACGAAATTCTTGAAAAGACCGGCCAGACCGTCGGGCTGAATAACATCTCGTTTCAGGTATTCAAAGGGGAGATATTCGTCCTGATGGGCCTCTCGGGGTGCGGAAAATCAACGCTTCTTCGGTGTTTAAACCGTCTCATCGACCCGACTGTTGGGAGTATCGTCATCAATGGGAATGATGTTGTGACGATGAATGAGGATGAGATCAGGGATTTCCGGAGAAAGCAGGCCGGAATGATCTTCCAGAATTTTGCACTCCTCCCGCATAAAACCGTCCTCGACAATGTTGCATTCGGCCTTGAAATTCAGGGAATGGCACTTGAAGAGCGGCATGCAAAAGCAGCTGAGGCACTGAAACTGGTCGGGCTTGCCGGATATGAGCAGAGCATGCCCGATCAACTCTCGGGGGGGATGAAGCAACGGGTGGGGCTTGCCCGTGCACTCGCAAGCGATGCCGAAATCCTGCTGATGGATGAGGCATTCAGTGCACTTGATCCATTGATCCGGAGAGATATGCAGGATGAGCTGATCGAACTTCAGGAGCGGCTGAATAAGACGATCATCTTTGTCACCCACGATCTCGATGAAGCACTGAAGCTTGGAAGCCGGATTGCACTGATGAAGGATGGAAAGATCATCCAGGTCGGAACGTCTGAGGAGATCCTGATGAACCCAAGCAACGACTATGTCGAGCGGTTCGTTGCCGATGTCGATATGACCAGGGTGCTGACCGCACAGGATGTGATGAAGAAGGCGGATCCGGTCATCTCATGCAGGAGCGGACCGCGTCTTGCTGCACGCCTGATGAAGGAGTATGGTATATCAAGCCTCTTTGTCGTGACACAGCACCGCCTGCTGAAGGGGATTGTCTTGATCGACGATGTTGTGGAGGCGGTCAAAAAAGATCATACGACCCTTGAAGAGATCGTTGTCAATGATCTTACAATAATCGATCTCACAACTCCGCTTGGCGATATTATCCCGATCATTGCCGATAGTAAATATCCACTCCCGGTCGTTGATCAGGACGGCAAACTGAAAGGGATCATCGTGAGAGGATCGGTCCTATCAGCATTAGCACGAAAGGAGAGTGAGCCAATTGTCGCTTAATTATTCAATCGATCTTCCAAAAATCCCAATCGGACAGTTTGTATCCGATATCGTCGACTGGATTGAGGCGAACCTCGGGTGGCTGCTGGACGGGATCACTGCAGTTCTCCGATTCCTCTTAAACGGCTTCCAGGATATCCTGACATTGCTCCCGCCGCTTGTAATGATCCCGATTCTGGGTATCCTCATCTTCCTGATCACCCGGAGAGATGTACGGCTCTCGCTCCTGAGCATTGCCGGACTGCTCCTGATCTGGAACCTCCAGCTCTGGAGCCATGCGATGATGACGCTTGCACTCGTCCTTGCATCAACCATCATCGCCCTGTTGATCGGGATACCGATCGGCATCCTTGCAGCAAGCAATGACTCTGTCAATGCTGTTGTCAGGGTGCTCCTCGACTTCATGCAGACGATGCCATCATTCGTCTACCTGATCCCGGCAGTCATCTTCTTCAGCCTTGGAAATGTGCCAGGCATGATCGCAACGGTTGTCTTCGCAATGCCGCCTGCAATCCGCCTGACCAACCTTGGAATCAGGCAGATCCCAATTGAGCTTATTGAAGTGGCAGATGCCTTTGGCGCAACACCCAGGCAGAAGCTGATCAAGGTGCAGCTGCCGGTTGCTCTCCCGACGATCATGGC
>NZ_JARVGN010000112.1 GCF_029762515.1 Methanocalculus sp.
TCCGGGTGATCGCCTCCACCCCGACCCTTGCTGCCGGGCTGAACCTCCCTGCCCGGCGTGTCATCATCAACAGCCTCCACCGGTTCGTCCCGGGAGAGGGGCAGGTCGCAATACCTGTCCGCGAGTACCGCCAGATGGCAGGGCGTGCAGGGAGGCCGGGGCTTGATCCCTATGGCGAGGCGGTCTTAATCGGAAAGAGCGAGCCTGCCGTCAAAGAGCTCTTCGATGAGTTCATCACTGCACCTGCTGAAGAGATCGATTCGCAGTGTGCAAAGAAATCAACACTCCTCTCCCGGATCCTGGCACTGGTCGCAAGCAGGGAGGCAACAGACAATGATGCGATCCTCTCCTTCTTCAAGGGCAGTTTCTATGCGGTACGGCATAGAAACCTGAACTATCTCACCAGAATATGCAGCCGTGTCACAACGGAACTTGAAGAGATGGGGATGGTTGTTGATCTGGGGAACCGGATCGAGGCAACGGAGTTTGGGGAACTCACCTCAAAGCTCTACCTTGATCCCAGATCCTCGGTGATGATCCAGGCTGCATTCCATGAACAGGAGACGGTCACTGCATTTGGGATTCTTCATCTCCTCTCAGCCACCCCTGATATGTTCCGGCTCTTCCTGAAATCAGCCGATCATGAGGTGATCGAGCGGGTGCTTGAAGAGCAGGGAGACGAGATCCTCATTGGCGAAGGTGAGCACTCCTTCCCCTGGCTCGGGTATGAGGAGTTTTTCCAGGCGATAAAAACCGCTCTCGTCCTCCAGGACTGGACAAATGAGGTCCCCATCGAGATGATCGCCGAGCGGTATTCGATCGGCCCCGGAGATATCCACGGCCTCGTTGACGGGATAGGGTGGCTCGTCCACGGTGCCCGTGAGATCTCCAGGCGGGAGATGCCCGCTCTCAAAAAGGATGTCGCTGATCTCGAGATCAGGATCCGGCACGGTGTCAAAGAGGAGCTTCTTCCCTTAATCAGGCTCCGGGGGATCGGCCGTGTGCGTGCCCGCTCACTCTTCAACAGCGGGTATACCACCCCGGCGGAGGTTGCTGATGCGGGTGCTCCGAAGATTGCACGGATCATCGGGCAAAAAACCGCAGAATCAATCATCGATCAGATCCAAAAAGGAACCGGAAAAAACAGCAGAGATGACGGCAATCCATTCCGGGAAGAGGGTTTTGGGAGAGAGAAGGGGAGAGGAAGGAGAAGAAAGGATGCAGAAGAGAGGGGAGGAAGCGATGATGAAAGGAAGAGCGGACAACAGACGATACTCGATTACTGGGAGAGCTGAGTGGTCATGAAAGAGAAGGGGATCAGAGGGGATCATATGACGCAGGATAAGATGCAGGGAGATGAAGCAGGAGCCACAGTGCAGGGGCCTGCGCAGAACCCGGATCAGGAATATGAGGTGAGGATGGCCCGGATGGAGATTGCATCGGTTCCCGGCCATCTTGCAGAACTGAGGAGAGCAGCTGATCAGGCCGATGTCCGGATCATCTGCATGAACGCGGAGATGATGGCCGGAAAAAGACACGCAGAAGAGGCGATCCGGCAGGCTCTCCGTGCCGAAATAGAGGGTTCAATGACCGCACGGAGCCTTGAGATGGAGGTGCTCCTCTATGCATCAGGCCAGCGGCAGACGAGTATTGCGATGGGGTTTGGGCTTCATGAAGGCGCGATGCTCGCCTGGATCGGGATGGTGCCCCCCTCTGAGGAGGCATGGAGAATGATCGGGGATCTGATCACGCCATGCCGGGATGAGAGTGAGATCCCGGCAGGCCGGATCCCGGCCCTCCAGAAGCTCTATTCAATCACTGATGAAGAGATTGGAACGGTCGGAAGAGAGCGGATCGCCGATCTGGTGATCGAGAGAACCGCTCTTCTGAACATCCTGAAGTAATTTTTTGAATTTTTATATTGCGGGTATAGCCGGAGAGACCGGCTATCCGGGGATATCACCTGGATCCGGCATGTGAGATGATATGCCGGATCTGGGGAATGATGATCTCTTCAACCGCAAGCCGGACCGCCTTTGTGGATCCCGGGATGCAGAAGACCGCCCTTCCCTGGATCACTCCTGCTGTTGCCCGTGAGAGAATGACTGCGGTTCCAACTTCAGCGATACTCTTCTGCCGGAAGATCTCGCCAAATCCATCCATCACCTTCTCAAATTGTGGAGCGACAGCTTCGATCGTCCGGTCATCGGGTGTAAGGCCGGTGCCTCCGGTGAAGACAATGCAGTTTGCCTTCAGGAGTGCCTCATCAAGTGCCGCTCTGATCGCCTCGTCCTGATCCGGGACGATCCGGTAGAAGGATACCGGTATTCCGGCTCCTGAAAAGAGGTCGGTTGCGGTTTTGCCGGATGTATCATCTGCCTCTTTCCTGGTGGTCGATACGGTGATCACTGCTCCGGTGATGGTGATCGCTTTCTCATGATGACTGCTCATAGGAGAGAATGGATCGTGGGTTGTTATCTGATCTTCGATATGAAGGACTGATACCAGCATTGGGGGGGGGAGGGAGGAGGGAGGGTTGATACATCTCATAGAGAGTTCCATCTTATTACCCCGAAAACCGCCTTGGATCTCGTATCTATCCATGGTGGAAACGGGGTTCCGGGTGGAGCTCCAGTGGAAACCAAGGGGTTCATTATCAGAGGGAATTGATCTCCAATTGTCAGACATACCCGGAAAAAAACCCAATTAATAAACTTTCTAGGGGAAATAATCCATATTTGAGGTTATTTTTTTCGATGAGCCAAAGTGAAGATAAAGAAGGGGAAATTCGCTTATGATGATTGCCAATCGGAGGGTAGGTTAGGGGTACCCCTTTGTTTCCACTGGAGATAATAACGGGAGAGGGGGGGAGAGGATGGACAGAGTGGAAGAGAGGGATCATTATGGGTGTTATGAAAAGTGCTGGATTTAATTTAGTTGAATATTTATAAATAAATTAAAATTATATAGTTGAATACAATTTCAGTATGTTTATATAGTATCAATGTCTAATATTAAAATGGCTTCTTCTGTTATTTGTTTTTATATCAATTTTCTTCTGAGCGGTTATTTTCCTTTTTTTTGGAAAAAATGGACAAATAAAACCCCAATTTACCTATCTGCCTATGATCTTACTTCTCATCCCCTCTTTTCCCTCCCCAAAAACCTCTGTATTCTCCCCCATTCCCCCCAAAAAACTCCACTCGAAATGATAGGGAGGGGGTTAGAAAATCCCGCTTACCATCCGCTTATCACTCCGGATTTCGTCCTGTTTCAGCTGCTCTCTTCAGGTACACCGTTTCTCCTCCGAATGATCCGGCTTCTTGATACATCCAGTGGCAATCCAAAATAGAGCCAAATTATCACTCTGTTCACTCTTTAAGAGCCAAAATAGCTCATTATTCCCATAGATCCGGTTTCCACTCGAAATAAAGGGGTTATATAAAATCCTGAAAATTCAGGTAACCCGCTGCTCTCTCATCCGATACAATCCGGTTGCCGGGAATCCCATTCCATCTGATCCCGCCAGATCCCATTACTCACAATGCAGATCGTCCATCTGGCAGCCGATCCTTTCGTACAACAGATCCTGTCACATAAACATCTGATACATCTGTTTACTTCCGGTTCCATGTGACATCTCCAGTGGAAATAGTGGGGTTTAATATCCAGTAGTGAATCATATAGTCTCTGCTTCAGTGAGCGGTTCGATGGTTGATCCGTATCAGGGGATGTGATTATGAGTGGACGATGAAGGCAACAGATCAATGGGTCTTTTTAAAAAATACCTCGGAAACAATAAGATCTTCAAAAACCGTGAGATTCTCAGGCATAGCTACCGTCCGCAGACGCTTCCCCACCGGACACCCCAGATTGATTCCATCGCGGCGGTTCTTGCCCCCTCGCTGCATAATGAAACCCCTTCCAATATACTGATCTATGGCAAGACCGGAACCGGAAAGACGGCATCCGTCCGGTATGTCGGCGCCGAACTTGAGAATGCCGGAAGCCACTTAAACACCACCTGCCGCGTCGTCCACTTAAACTGCGAAGTGATCGATACCCAGTACCGGGTGCTTGCCCAGATAGCAAAACTCGTCGAGAATGTTGATGACCTCAGCTCTGACCGGACCAGGACTCATATCCCGATGACGGGTTGGCCGACCGATCAGGTTTATGCCGAACTGAAGAATATCCTGGAGAACTCAGGCGGGGTTCTTGTCATCATCCTTGACGAGATCGACAAGCTCGTCAAGAAGAGCGGGGATGAGACGCTCTATAACCTCACCAGGATCAATTCCGATCTCGAACGCTCCAAGGTCTGTATCATCGGTATCTCAAATGATCTCAGGTTCACCGATTTCCTTGATCCACGGGTCCTCTCCTCCCTCTCGGAGGAAGAGATCGTCTTCCCCCCCTATAACGCCCCCCAACTCGTTGATATCTTAAAACAGCGTGCAGATGATGCATTTGTCCCGGGAGCACTTGATGACAATGTCATCCCGCTCTGTGCGGCGCTTGCCGCGCAGGAGCATGGTGATGCCCGCCGTGCACTCGATCTCCTCCGAGTCTCAGGGGAGCTCGCCGACCGGGAGAGCGAAAGTTCGGTGACTGAGAAGCATGTCCGCCTGGCACAGGACAAGATCGAGACAGACAGCATGGTGGAATGCATCGCCACCCTCCCCACGCAGAGCAAGGTTGTCCTCTATGCGATGCTCCTCCTGTACCGGATCAACCAGAAGATCTTCACAAGCGGAGAAGTGATGCGGTTATACCGTGAGGTGACCCGTGAGATCTCCCTCGAAACCCTGACCCACCGCCGGGTGACCGATCTCATCAGTGAGTTAAATATGCTTGGTGTCATATCTACTCGTGTCATATCAAAGGGACGATATGGACGGACGAAAGAGATATCCTTCGATGCCTCAACCGATCGTATCTGGGATGTTGTCCTTAAGGATCCTCGTCTTGTAGAGCATAAAATCTCCAGATTTAATGAAGAGCAAGCCGGTAAACTCTTTAGGTGAATAGAGTATGGACGAAAAAAACAGGGAAATCCTAAGGGTTCTTGAATCCGATTCGCGGATTGGTACCAAGGACCTTGGAACGATGTTGAATCTGTCAACACATGATATTGCGACACGGATCGCCGGAATGGAGAAGGCCGGAATTATACGAAAGTATACTGCCGTCATCGACTGGAAGAAAGCAGGCGACGATGGCGTCACCGCAGTTGTTGAGGTGAAGGTCAGCCCGGAGAGCGAATTTGGGTATGACAGGATCGCAGACCGTGTTGCCAGGTTCCCAGAAGTGAAGTCGCTCCGGCTTGTCACCGGAAGCTATGATCTTCAGCTGATCGTCTGCGGCAGGACGATGCAGGAAGTCTCGGAGTTCGTCTCCGGCCAGATCGCCTCCCTCGAGAGCATCAGGGAGACGGTGACCCATATCGTAATGAAAACTTACAAGGAGTATGGCTGTGAGTTACAGAGAAGTGAAGGGGTTGAACGTCTCCCCTATAGTTTCTGAGAGGGGACGCAACCACCCGCAGAGGAGCTTTGTCTCAGAGCGGGCGGAGATGATTCCCCCCTCCGGGATCCGGAAGTTCTTTGATCTCCTCCTCACGATGAATGACGTGATCTCACTTGGTGTGGGTGAACCGGATTTCAATACCCCCTGGAACGTCTCCGTTGCCGGTATCGACTCGATCGAACGGGGTGCAACGGCATACACCTCCAACA
>NZ_JARVGN010000113.1 GCF_029762515.1 Methanocalculus sp.
GCCAAGTGCCCTCATCAGGAGTGTCCATTTGAACAGCCCGGTCACAAATACAACAACAAACAGAACTGCCATTCCGATATCGATACACCACCGGATCACCTGCATATCAGCCATAATCTGCACCCTTGATGCACAATATGCAGTCAGGGTTCATGGTTGTTTCCTCTTACAATGGAAATAAGCATTCTCAGATATGAAAAGAGCGCCCCGATCTGTTCCCGCGGATAATCAGGAAACCTCTGGCTCGGAATAGAATAACCAAAGGTTCTTTTCCTGAAGAGGAATATCTAACCGTGCTGTGATGAAAAAAATGCAAGACTCCCCTCTCCTGAAAACAACACTCGGCTCCCTTACCCTTGAGAACCCATTCATACTCTCATCAGCTCCCCCTACATCGAATGGCCAGATGATTCGGCGGGCTTTTGGGGCCGGATGGGGAGGCGCCGTTATCAAAACGATAACCCCCGACGATATGCCGATTAGGGATGTATCTCCTCGTTTTACTGCATGGAAAAGCGAATGTAATGACCTGTTGGGATTTGAAAATATCGAGCTGCTCAGCAAGCACAGCGTCTCATACTGGGTACAGGAGATCGGAGCTATCAAATCCGAGTTCCCCGATAAGATCCTGATCGCAAGTATCATGGGCTCCCCTGATCCGGCCACATGGCAGGATCTTGCAGAAGATGTGCAGAATGCCGGGTGCGATGCGATTGAACTGAATGTATCCTGCCCCCATGGCATGCCTGAAGCGGGTATCGGCTCAGCAATAGGGCAGAACCCCCGGATGGTTCAGGATCTCACACAGATGGTGGTAAAAGTCGCAGATGTTCCGGTCTATGTCAAGCTTACCCCCAATATCACTGATATAAGCCCTGTTGCCCTCGCTGCTGCACTTGGCAGAGCCGATGGCATATCTGCAATCAATACGGTCAGCTGCATGTTTGGCATAGATATCGATACTTTGACCCCTCTTCCGAACGTGGATGGTTATTCAACCTATGGGGGGTATTCAGGCCCAGCGATCAGGCCTATCGGACTCCGGATGGTCTCACAGATCGCAAAAACCGTTCCTCTTCCCATCATGGGTATTGGCGGGATCAGCAGGTGGCAGGATGCCGTCCAGTATTTACTCCTTGGTGCATCTGCTGTACAGGTTTGCACCGCTGTCATGTGGAATGGCTATGGTATCGTCAGAGGGATGAAGAAGGGGCTTACTGACTATCTGAAAGAGAAAGAATATTCTTCACCCGATGAACTCAGGGGCTTATGTCTGGATACATTGACAAGCCACCAGTCACTCGATCGAAAACTACGAATCCGCCCCCACATAAGCAATCCTGCATCATGTATCCGATGCGGCCGGTGTGTCATCGCATGCCGGGATGGAGGACACCAGGCAATCGAGCTGAAAAGTGACGGTGTTGTGATCAATACTGCTGCCTGCGATGGTTGCGGTCTCTGCATCCAGATCTGCAGTACCGGCACGCTTGAAAAGGAATCCTATTCCGCCGTTTAGGAACAGACTACTCCGGGAGAGTCTCATAGATCATCGTGATATACCGTGCCGAGAAGACTGCCAGCACGGGAGTAAAGATGATGAGGAGAGCCCATCCAATCTCCGGCACCTGAAGAAGCAGATATTCGATTAAACCTATGATTATGGCAAGGAGGAAGAGGGCGATTATATAGTTCAATCGTCCGATATGCCCGATTATCTTCTGGATCTCAAAGAACCTGAATGCCTCTCTCATAAGGCCGGTTCGCGAAAATCGAACAAGAGCTATCGGCAGATTGATCCCGATCAGGAAGGTATAGATGACGATAGCAAGCCCTGTTAGAAAACCAAAGGCAAAGAGCACTTCCTCAGGAACAATACCTGTTCCGGATACAAGCCCTGACAGGGCATCTTCATCTCCGAAAATGAGAGTAATCAGAAGAGGAGCAGCAATAATGGCGATTGGTACCGTATAGATCAGCTTGATTACGAAGAGTTTCAATCCATTGAAGAAGAGGGCGCCAAAGACAGGCTCATCATCGATGAATTCATAAGGATTGTCTGTTTGGGATGGCATCTTCCCCCGGTATATCTCGACCATGTAGCCGAGAAAAATGGGATAGAGAAGATATTTCGAGATGATGAAGAGGATCCACCTGCTCTGTTTTCCAAGAAACGCATCCTTTGTATAGAGAAAGGAATTGATGAGCAGCCGGTCAAAATCCACAAGAGTCCCTCATCTATTACGGTGCCTCATTCCTAATTTAGGGTGGGAAGTTTTTTGAAGAGACATTTATCTTCCTTTCTTCTTCAGTTCATCAAGTTCCAGGCGAAGCCTCGTAATCTCTCTTCTGTCTGATCCATTCTCAAGGAAACCAAGACCGGTGATAATGAACATAAACGACATAAGCCCGATTCCGGCCATTGCAAGATTCATCATGGTGACGATATCATCACTCAGATCTCTCAGGTTTTCCGAGAGAGATCTCATGTTATCCGCCGTATTGATGAGATCATACCCGGTTTTATTCAAGGTACCGCCGATGGCATATAGCAATTCACCGCCATCTTCAAGCGGATCTCCTGCCCTGACCAGGGGGATCATATTGATGAGTCGTCCGGCATCCCTCATGTATCCGCCCACCTGCTCCATTGGATATCCCATTTCCTTCACAGATTCGCCAGTCGATCGGACGGAGTCCTCATGGAGCTCAATGATTGCACCGCTATCCTGCAATATTTGTTGTGCATCAGCGGCAGTTCCAAGAGTGTAGCTGTATCCGGTCCCAATAATGCCTAAAATGCCAAAAATAATGAGAATAATGCCAATTATCTCAGGTTTATTCAAAATCCACCTCTCAACAGATTACCAGAATAAATAGTTCGATCTGGCTTATAATTACTGGTAAAAACTACCAGACGACTGAGCGATGAGGTCAAAGCTCCAACAACTTCATCAGCAGTCGCACCATATTCATCTTTTATGCAGCCCAGCAATCCACCAGATCTCAGGAAGATAGCAGATGAGGCAATGGAGAAGTATGGCTTTCTGCCGACATTTCCAAAGAATGTCATCTCAGAAGTAAACAACCTCAATGATGAGATGAGACCGGAAGAGAGAAGATCTGCCCGTGATCTCAGGTCTCTTCTCTGGGTCTCAATTGACAATCATGACACTATGGATATTGACCAGATACAGTTCTGTGAAAAAAAGCCGAATGGCGAAATACAGGTGAAGATCGCAATAGCTGATGTCGATCATCTCGTTGGAAAAGGATCGGCAACCGATCGGCACGCTGCAAAGCATGGAACCTCAATTTATACCGGTGTTGTAACCTACCCGATGCTTCCGATCCGCCTCTCGGAAGATATCACCTCTCTCCACCCAACAAAAGACAAACTGGCAGTTGTTATCGAATATACCGTCCTTTCTGATGGATCAATCCGTCACGGGGATATCTATCCGGCCATCGTCCACAATAAAGCAAAGCTGGTGTATGAAGTTGTCGGAGAATGGCTCGAAAACAAGGGTGCTTTTCCCTATGAAGATCTTTATATTCCAAAACTCCCGGAACAGCTTCTCCTGCAGCATGAAGCAGCTCAAAAGATGAAGGCAGAGCGAGCAGAGCAGGGATTTCTTGATCTTGAAACAATAGAAGCATCGCCAGTTATGGTTGAGGGAAAAGTCACCGGCCTTGTCATCCAACAGGAGAGTCCGGCCCATTCTCTCATTGAAGAATTTATGATCTCCGCAAACAGGACACTTGTCGCCCGTCTGAATGAACGATCATTTCCGATGATCCAGCGGATTGTCAGGACTCCAAGGAACTGGCAGGGCATTGTAGAAGAGGCAGCCTCACACCATTTCAGGTTGCCTGCTGATCCTGATGTCCAGGCGCTTGCTTCATTTCTTATTACCCAGAAAAAGAAAGATCCCGAGACTTTTCCTGATCTCTCCCTTACCGTCGTCAAGCTCATGGGACCCGGGGAATATGTGGCAGTCGCGCCGGATCAGGATTCGGTTGGCCATTTTGCCCTTGCAGTAACAGATTATACCCATGGCACAGCACCAAACAGGCGGTATGTGGATATAATCATCCAGAGGCTGATCAAAGCCAGTATTGAGAGGCAAAAATCTCCCTATGACATAGATGAGCTGACTATGCTTGCCGGACATCTCTCTGCCTCAGAAAAAGCGGCAAATAAAGTGGAGCGGTTTGTGAGAAAAGCAGCAGGTGCTGTTCTTTTGATGGACAGGGTGGGTGAGACATTCAGGGGTCTTGTCACTGGCGCTTCAGAGAAAGGAACCTATGCCAGGATCATTGATCCCCCTGTTGAAGGGCGGATCGTAAAGAACATGGATGGATTAAAGGTTGGACAGAGAGTTCAGGTTCGCCTTTTAAAAACCGATCCTGAGAAGGGATATATTGATTTTGAGCGCATCTGATCCAAGGTGGATCTATCCGCTAAAAAACTCTTTTTAGATCTTGAAAGCCCTTTGTTAACCACGATTATGGCAGGGCAGCAAAGTACCCAAATCCTTCTTCCATCTGTTGAATCATAAAGAACTGACGAGTGGATTGTGGCGTCTGTATGTTAAGTTCAGGAATCGTTACCATGAATGAATGACGTGGGAACCAGAATGATCCATCCCCATAGTCAAACGATGCATCGTCTACGGTAAGAACAGCCCGTTCAAGATCGGCATACTGGATTTTTGCACCCTCAAAATTCATTGAACGGAGTAATTTTGTCCTGAGATCATGATTTCCAAGAAGCATAACCAATACCTGAACACCGGTATCGATTGAATAACTGACAGTAATAACCGCATCTGCCCCGTCAAGAGCGATATCAACGCTCTCATAAGTGATATAGCTGTACCTGTTTTCGGGATCAGATGCGGCAACAGGCATACAAAATAGGGCGAGTATAAAGAGTGACGCGACGAGAATGCCTGTTTTCATCAAAATATATTTGTTTCATATAAATATAGTGTTTCTGGTCGGAACCCTGTTGAACACATCTTCAGACATACAAGTATGGCACCTATTGAGACTATTGGAAAAAGAAGAAAAGATTGAATCCATCTTCAATCCGGGTAGGTGTAAAGGTGTTTCAGAGCGTCTTTGTGAGGATGATCTCGATACTGGATACATTGGTCCTGCCGGTATCCGTCTCAATCTCCTCTGTTGAGGTACAGATATCCTTTTTGCCAACACCCTCAAGGAATCGGTTTAAGGAAATCTCAGCAGTATCCACTGCACGTGAGATTGCTTTACCCCGGGCCTTGATGGCGACCATCTCCGCGCCATTATTGAATTGCGTCACTACTGCCAGTACATAATTCATAACCGGCTTGTTACCAACGAATACTGTGTTATCTGTCTGCATGTGATCCCTCAAATATAACCCTTTGTCTTCAATAGCTCAGCATTGAGGACAGACGCACCTGCTGCCCCCCTGATTGTGTTATGTCCCATAGCTGTGTAGCGGATACCTTCCCTGATCCTGCCGATTGAGACCGTCATCCCATTACCCCTGTTTCTATCAAGCCTGGTCTGGGGGCGATCTGGCTCTTCAAAGATGTGTAATGTCTCCTCTGGCTGGGTTGGCAGACCGGAGAATGATGGCCTCCATCTCTTAAAGGCGTCCCTGGCTTCAGCGGCACC
>NZ_JARVGN010000114.1 GCF_029762515.1 Methanocalculus sp.
CGGATTATGCAAAGAAATGCGGCGTTGGCGGCCTGTTCCATACCGATGAGCTGCCTGCATACGGCGTTACTGAAGAGGAGGTTGCTGCCCTGAGGGGGCGTGTGATGGCAGGCGATGGCGACTGTGTGATTATCGTCTCAGGAACAGAACCGCAGGCATCTTGTGCAATCAAACAGGCACTGAAGCGTGCAGGGATGGCACTTGAAGGAGTTCCTGAAGAGACCCGGAAGATGCTTCCCGAAGGAAGTTCCGCATATATGCGGCCACTCCCCGGAGCAGCACGGATGTACCCCGAGACGGATGTTCTTCCTGTTGAGATCACCGGGGAGATGATGGATGCAATCGAGCTCCCGGAGCTGTTGACCGATGTTGCGGAACGCTTCACAGAGGAGCTCGGTATCGATAGCGCGCTTGCCCGCCATATCGCTTATTCAGATCGGCTTCTGACCTTCGAGAAGGCGATTGCAGCCGGGATAAAACCTGCATTAGCTGCACGTACCCTCATCTCAACCCTGCGGGAACTGTCCCGTGATGGTGTGGATTGTGGGGGAGTCCCTGATGAGACGCTCATTGTGCTCCTCTCACGTGTCAATGACGGGGAGATTGCCAAGGAAGCAATTCCCGACATCCTCCGTGCCCTTGCCGGGGGTTCTCCACTCGAAGAGGCAATTTTGTCAGTCGGACCGACATTCTCGGTTTCCGATCTGGAATCATTAATTGAGGGAATTGTCACTGAACGTGCAGAATTCATCAGGGATCGTGGAATGGCGGCGCTTGGTCCGGTGATGGGTGTTGTTATGAAGGAAGTGAGGGGCAGGATAGACGGCCAGATTGTAGCAGATGTTTTAAAGCGATCGATTGAGAAGAGGATTTGAAAAGATATCTTTATCAAAAAGCCAGACAGTAGTTATAAGGAGTTTCACATGGGAAAGACAGGCAGCATAAACTGGCACCAGGTAAAAGGAAACCAGGGACAGATCAGACTGGTTCCTCAGAAGAGTGGTGAGGCTAAGAAGCCGGGACCGAACCAGAGATTTAAGAGACACACCATCGTCAAGAAGCTTGAGCAGAAGATGGCAAACGCCCAGCAGCAGGGCCGTGGGGGCGGAGGACGCAGGGGAGGACATGTTGTCGACCCACGTGTCAGGCGCCACATTCGACGCTCGAAGAAGACGATGATGGGCGCAAAACAGAAATCCAGGCGGTAATAGAAGACTACTACCTACCTTTTTATATTCTTTTATCCCCTGTATATCCATATGGATGTCAGGAATGCAGTTTTATCATGGCAGTATGCTGAGCGTCTCAAGACCGGCATTATCCAGGTATCAAAGATGCTCATGAGCCTGCCGGATTATCCAAAAGAAGAGAGAACAGGCGGTCGAAGAATGTTGATCAGCATCATCGAGGAATTGCGTGCAGATGCGGAGACAGCATCAGCGGCAACCGGGAATGCGGATTTTTCAAAAGTGTCCCACTCACTCTCGGAGATGATCAGCCTCACCGAAAGCAGCCAGTTTGGGCTTGCAACAGAGCGGGCAGGCGAAGGCGTCTCTGCTGCAACAACAGCGGCACAGAAAGCCTGGGAAGTACTACATTCACATGGAATCCTCTGAGTTTCTTGGTTTTCTGAAATCCCGCGGTTCAATCAGGAGTTATACCGGCGAGCAGATTACGCAGGATGAGAGAGAATATATTCTCTCTGCTGCATCAACTTGTCCGACTGCCGGAAACCGCGAGGCATGGGATGTGATCATCTGCAGGCAGGAGGATCTCCTGGAATCTCTTGCAGATGCGGCATTCAACCAGGAGTTTATTGCCCATGCAGGGACCGCTTTTGTCATCTGTGCAAATTATGTCAGATCGATGTCCAGGTATGGGGAGCGGGGGATACTCTATGCTGTACAGGATGCGACTATCGCCGGAACCTACATGATGCTCGCAAGCCATGCCCTTGGGCGTGCCACCTGCTGGATCGGGGCATTTGACGAGGAGGAAGTAAAAGAGATCCTCGGCATACCCCCTCATGTCCGGCCGGTTGCAATCCTCCTGATCGGAGAGGGGAAGGAGCAGGCAGTATCGCCTGAGCGGATGACCATTCACGAACACCTTCATGAGGATTACTGGTAAATTGGAGATTCATTATTATGGCAGATTATCATGTGACACTGGAATCGGCATGGATCGTTAAGGACGTTAAAACCGTTGACGATGCGATCGGTATTGCCATCAGCGAGGCTGGTAAGCGACTCAATCCGACGGCAAAGTTTGTCGAGGTTGAGATCGGGGCAACATCATGCCCAAATTGCGAAGAAGAACTGAATAACGCGCTTATGGTAGCAAATACCGCCCTTGTGGGCCTGACCCTGGATATGAAGGTCTTCAAGGCGGAGTCCGAGCAGCATGCCGAGCGTATCGCAAAAGCGACAATCGGAAAAGCACTCAGGGAGATTCCACTTCAGGTTGTGGAAGTGATCGAGATATGATTCATGTCGTCGGCCATACGGCGACAGATCATATCTTTCGTGTCCCGCATCTTCCGGATCCAAACACCTCGACACAGATCCTCGACCACCAGATCTTCTTCGGCGGCGGGGCAGCAAATATCGCTGTCGGCATTGCAGTCCTTGGTGGAGAATCAACACTCGTCTCCGCTGTAGGGGGCGATTTTGAAGGAACAGATTATGACCGCTGGCTTCATTCACATCATGTCGGCAGGTACTTCTACATCGAGGAGGAAGCCCACACACCCCTTGCCTGTATGTTCACCGATGAACGGGAAGATCAGATCACCTTCTTTGAATGGGGTGCATCAGAGGCTTTTACAAAAGCTGATCCACCGTCATTTGACTTTGTGCATATGGCAACCGCCGATCCCTCGTACAACGTGAAGGTCGCGGAGCGTGCCGGTTTTGCTTCTTTTGATCCCGGACAGGATATCCACAAATATAGTGCCGAGCAGTTTGAACAGCTGCTTGATTCAATTGATATTCTCTTCGCAAACAGGTACGAGGCAGAAATTATGGCAAAAGTTCTTTCGCATACTGAAGAGGAGCTTTCTGCACGCGTTCCTGTTGCGATCTTTACCCAGGGGAAAGAGGGAAGCAGACTCTACGAAGATGGTGCTCTCACGGTGATCCCATCAGTGCCGGTGACGCTTGTTGATCCGACCGGGGCTGGCGATGCATATCGTGCAGGGTTCCTGACGGCCTATAAGAAAAAGCTGCCTCTTGCAGACTGCTGCCGTATCGGGACGGTTTGTTCGTCATTTGTCATCGAGAAGACCGGGTGTCAGACGAATTTACCGATATGGGATCAGATGCAGGATAGGCTGGATACATACTTTGGGTGATATGCAGGTGTATGCGGCACTGACGTCAGGTGGAAAGGATTCAGTCCTCTCTATCCAGCTTGCCCTTGATGCCGGGCTTGATATTGGATATATCGTCTGCGTCCGGCCGGATAATCCGGATTCCTATATGTTCCATTCATCAAACCTGGATGCGGTCCGACTGATCGCAGAACGGGGCCGGATGGAGTACATAGAGATTACAACCCACGGTAAAAAGGAGGAGGAGCTGGTTGATCTTGAGAAAGGGCTCTCTCTCCTTCCAATCGAAGGCATAGTCGCCGGTGCAATCCAGTCGAAGTACCAGTATGATCGGGTCAGCACCATTGCAGGGAGGCTGGGGCTTTCTGTCTTCACCCCCCTCTGGCAGAAGGATCCGGAATGGATCATGGATGAGGTGGTACGTCGGCTTGATGCAATCATCGTGGTCTGTGCAGCAGACGGGCTGGGTGAAGAGATGCTTGGCACCCATATTGATGCCGGAGTGGTAGAGAGGCTGAAGCAAATCTCAGCGAAGAACCGGATACATATCGCAGGAGAGGGGGGCGAATACGAGACCCTTGCAATAAACGCACCCTTCTATAGCACCCCAATCAGGTGGAGCGGCGAGATGCGCAGGGTTTATACTGGCAGAAGTGAATTAATTCTCAACGGATTGTGGTAGTATGGCTCCGGGGGGCGACGTCAGGATCGAGAGATTATCGCGGTTTATCTTTACCGCCCCCTCCTGGCCACGATCCCTTCTGATCATTATCATTCTCGGTTTTTTAATAGACATCGCATTAATTAGGGCACAGGAGCCGATCTGGTTCTTCGGATCCATCGGTTTTACTCTGCCTGCGCTCTTTGCCTTTTATTTTACCCGCCAGTTTATCCATTTATCAGGAAAGAAACTGACCTGGAACAGATCCGGGCTTCTTGCCCTGGCATCAGTGGTTGTCGGAGTTATTATCACCGCCTTTGCTGCCATAGGCGTAGATTCAGGGTTCTATCTTCCGATAACCTACGCAACCGGTCTTGGCATGGTTCTCTCACTCCGGATGCCCGTCCTTGTCGCAGTTGCAGATTACCGGCTCAGGAGAATGATCATTCCTGCGGCACTCCAAAGCCTGTTTGGACTGTGTGCAGGATATTATTATTTTGGGCAGGAATTTCTTCTCTGGGCAGGCGGGCTCCTGATCATCTTCGGAATAGGCAGCTCCATATTCATCTGGCTCATCGAAAGACCCCTGAAAAGGGCCTTTGGGCTCTCCGGACTGAGCTTTCTGAATGCATTCATTGCCCATATGACCGATGGATCGAAGACCCTGGAAGATTTCTTCTCTGAGATAGGAGAAGAAGTAACAATTCCACAGGTGAGCCTCTTCTTTTCGCGTGATGGTGCAGGTGATGCGGTACTCACAGTACCCAATATCCATCCCGGACCGATGGGCGAGATAGGGAGTGCGAACCTCCCCAAAATCATTCACGATCGGTTTGATGAAGAGTTCTTTGTCGCCCATGGGTGTGCAACCCATGATTTTAATCTTGTTTCAGAGTCTGAAGTTGAAGTGATCATTGATGCGCTTGCCAAGTCACAGAAGAACCTTATTTATTCTGAGGGGGCAAGCAGGCCGGTCAGGACCCGATATGGAAGTGTCGAGATCCTGACCCAGCGGTTCTCAGATTCGATCCTTATGATCTCCACCCGTTCACCTGAAAAGACAGAGGATATCGACTTTAATATCGGGATGACGATCATGGCCGAGGGACACCGGTGGTTCCGTGATGTTGCCTTCATAGATGCCCACAACTGTATGACAGATGTCTCTTCCCCGGTGCTGCCCGCAACCCCGCTTGGAACTGAATATTACCGTGCAGCCCTCGCTGCAATGGAGAAAGCGGTTAAAGAACCACTTCTGCCGTTCTCTATTGGGATATGCCACCGACGCCTGCCATTTACACGGATGGAGGGTTTTGGCGATCTTGGCATTCAGGTGCTTGCGATGAGCGTTGAAGGCACAAGATGCGCCTTTATTCTCTTTGATGGCAACAATATCCAGGAAGGGGTGAGAGAAGAGATACGGGAGGCAGTGAGTGATCTCGTTGATGAATGCGAAATCATGACGACAGATACCCATGTTGTCAATACCGTGAGCGGGAAGAACCCGATCGGCCATATCATTCCCGTCTCTTCGATCATTCCCCATGTCAGATCTGCTGTTCTTGAGGCACTTGATGACCTGAAACCCGCGAAGTCGGCATCTGTGACAACATGGTGTGAAGGACTCATTATCTTCGGCTCTCACCGGATTGCCCAGTTTGCAGGCACTG
>NZ_JARVGN010000115.1 GCF_029762515.1 Methanocalculus sp.
GGCCAGGGCCGAAGACCGCCGAATCGACCTTCCCTGCCCGACCGGCCGGGCCCAGCGTCCCGATCCGCGGGGATTTGTTGAAGTACTCCATGAGGTTTGATGGCATTTGGCACCTCCTCGTTTGGGGCCGGACTTGGCGTGGGGGGAATTAAAGATTTGCGAGGGGGGAGGGGGCGGGCGGCGGGTTTGAAAAGTGTATGGTATGGAACGAGAGGCTAATTCGGAAAAATTCTTTAATATCAAATAATTTTTTAAACACGTTCTCAGGAAAGCACTTAAGAATTCAAATCGGAATAAATTCGAAAGACTATTTTTACGCCAGCTGAATTTTCTTTCTGTTGTATTATGGCAGACCCGCTGGCAAACAATATTTTCGATACCATCAAACCACGAGCGATCATCAAGGAGGGTCCACACTTTCCCGAAGACGTGGAGGTACTGACGGTCAAGAAAGTGAGCGAATCCCTGAAGATTGAATGCAAAGGCCGAAATTCGAGTCAGGTCTATACGCGATTTCTCACCCCGCAACATATCAATCAGATCGAGATATTTCCCGAGTGTGAATCCTTCACCGGCGATGCGAAGAAATTCCGGCTCGGCATTGAGGCCAAACGGCTGGGTCTTGCCTATGAATATGATCCATATTTTTCGCTCTCCATCGCGCGGATCGATCCCCTCCCCCATCAGCTGGAAGCGGTCTATGACTATTTCCTGAACCTGCCGCGCATTCGGTTTCTGCTCGCCGATGATCCCGGTGCCGGGAAGACGATCATGGCGGGCCTGCTCATCAAGGAACTCAAAATACGCGGGCTTGTCAAGCGCATCCTGATCGTCACCCCGGCAAACCTCACCTTCCAGTGGCAGCGCGAACTCAAGGAAAAGTTCAGGGAGGAGTTCCATATCGTTCGGGGGGAGATCCTCCGTGCTGCGTATGGCTCGAATCCCTGGGATGAGCGGGATCAGGTCGTCACCTCGCTCCCGTGGATCGCCCGCATCGACGAAGCCCAGGAAAGCCTCCTGAAATCGAAATCTTGGGACCTTATCATCGTGGATGAAGCGCACAAGATGAGCGCCTACTCGGAGGAGAAAAAGACGCTCGCGTATAGGATCGGTGAGAGGCTCTCCGAGATGACGGACCATTACCTGCTCATGACGGCGACGCCTCACAAAGGGGATAAGGAAAACTTCCGCCTCTTCCTATCCCTGCTCGACAAAGATGTCTACGGAGATATCCAGAGTTTGCTGCGGGCCATGGAAGCGCGGGAAGCGCCATTCTATCTCAGGAGGGTGAAGGAAGCCCTCGTCAACTTCCCTGACCCAGAGACGGGAAAGGTCACCAGCCTGTTCAGGAAGCGGTTTGTGTATTCGGTGTCTTTTGATCTGGATGCTGAAGAGGGCGAGTTCTACCAGCATCTCACCGATTATGTGGAGGACCAGTCCGTTCGGGCTGCAGCAGAGGGCACAATCCGTGGGAGAGCGCTCGGGTTTACGATGGCGATGCTCCAGCGCCGGTTTGCCTCGAGTATCTATGCGGTGCGCTGCTCGCTCGAGAGAATGCGCGACAAGCGCCAAGAGATCCTCCGGGATCCCGAAGCCTACCGGAAGAAGGAGATCGACCGGCGCCTCCAGCGCGAGCTGGATAAGCGCTTCGGGAGTGAAGAGGAGATCTTGGCCGAATTCTATGACGACGAGCGTGAGCGGTTGCTGCTTGAGCTCGAGGAGGCGGTGATATCCTACCGGCCCGAGGACCTCCGTGAGGAGATCGCCGATCTCTCCCGCCTTGTCACCATGGCCAAGCACCTCGAGGAGCGGGAGATCGAAACGAAGCTGCTCAAGCTCAAGGAGCAGCTCACTGCCGAGGGCATCTTCCAGGACCCGAACATGAAGCTGCTCGTCTTCACCGAGCACAAGGACACGCTGGTGTATCTCGTCGAGAAGCTCCGTTCATGGGGGCTTTCAGTCACTCAGATTCACGGTGGCATGAAGATCGGTGACCGCAACACGCCGGGGACCCGGCTGAATGCGGAGAAGGAGTTCCGGGACGATTGCCAGGTGATGGTTGCCACCGAGGCGGCCGGCGAGGGTATCAACCTCCAGTTCTGCTGGTTCATGATCAACTACGATATCCCGTGGAACCCTGTCCGGCTCGAGCAGCGGATGGGGCGCATTCATCGTTACGGGCAGGAGAAGGACTGCCTGATCTATAATTTCGTGGCCCGAAACACTCGCGAAGGCCGGGTGATGGACAAACTCTTTTCCCGGATCAGCCAGATCGAGGATGACCTCGACCCCGAACGGACCGGGAAGATCTTCAATGTGCTCGGCGATGTGTTTCCCTCGAACCAGATCGAGCGCAAGCTCCGTGAGATGTACGCCCAGAGTCTCGAGGAACAGGAGATCATCTCCTGGATTATTGACGAGACCGAGAAGGATCGGTTCAGCCAGATCACCAACTCGACGCTCGAGGGGCTCGCCAAGCGGCACCTCAACCTCTCTGCCATCATCGGCAAGCGGGAGGAGGCAAAGGAGCGCCGCCTGGTCCCCGATGTGGTGGCCGATTTCTTTGCCACGGGCGGCGGTCTCTGCGGTCTCAGTCTCCGTGAGACAAAGGAGCATCCAGCGATATTCCGGGTGGGCAAGGTCCCCCGCCTCCTGATCCCGATCGGCGAGGAGATCGAACGGGTATACGGGACGCTGGGGCGCGAGTACCGGGAGATTTGCTTCGACAAGGAGGTGCTCAGGGCCTATCCGAACACCGAATGGGTCACCCCGGGCCACCCGCTCTTCGAGAGTGTGCGTCACTATGTGCTCGATGAGACAGAGCATGATCTGCGCTCCGGGGCGGTCTTCTTCGATCTACACCGCGATGAGCCGGCGGTGTTCGATGTCTTTTCGGCAGCGGTCAATGATGGCCTGAATAATACGGTGCACGAGCGCCTCTTTGTCCTGGAACACAACGGAGGCGGGGAAGCAAAGGTGCGCCAGCCGACGGTGTTCCTGGATGTGATTCCGGCAAATGCACAGGTGACAATCCCCGAGTTCTCCCTGCCCGGTCATGATGAGGTGGAGGCTCTGCTCTACGAGCATGCGCTCATGCCCTTCATGGAGAAGGTTGCGGATGAACGCCGGCGCGAGGTGGGGGTCATCAGGAGGCACCTGGAGACAAGTCTACAGGAGCTGCTCATGCGCGAGAATACCAGGAATATGGAACTGCACAAACGTGAGCATGAAAGAGATCCTGACCCGCTGCTCCCGGCGAATATTGCAAATTCCGATCGCCGCCTGGACGAACTCGAACGCCGCCTGAAGGTCCGGAGGGCTGAGCTTCTCAAGGAGGAGACCCTCACGATCGGCAACATCCGGCACCACGGCCGGGCGTGGGTGCTCCCCCATCCGGACCGCAATGAGAACGAGAACCGGCGCATCCGGCGCAGCGATGAGATCGAGCGCATCGCAATAAAGGCCGCAATTGCGTATGAAAACGCCCGGGGCTATGATGTGGAGAGCGTGGAAGACCAGAACTGCGGGTATGATCTGAAATCACGCAAATTCGATCCGGATGATCCCGACACCGCGGTGGACCTGCGGTTCATCGAGGTGAAAGGCCGGGCCGGCGTCGATGATGTCTACCTTTCCGATAATGAGTATAAAACGGCGGTTCGGCAGAAGGAGGACTACTGGCTCTATGTGGTGTACAACTGCGCAACCAATCCTGTAGTCTATCCGATTCGCAATCCAGCAAAACTGGGCTGGCAGCCAGTGGTAAGGGTGGAGCATTATCAAATAGGCTCTGAAGAAATTTTGGAGGTGAATAAATGACGCATAAAAAAATTCACGAAATCCGTGATCCTATTCATATTTTTATTCATATGGATTCAAATGAGCGCGAGGTATTGAATTCGACTCCAGTTCAGAGGTTAAGATACGTCCATCAACTCGCTTTGACATACCAAGTATATCCTGGATCAACCCATCGCAGATTTGAACACTCTCTTGGTGTAATGGAACTCGCAACGAGGATTTTTGATACTGTTATGTTGAATCTCAGTCGATCGCCAAAAGATTTTGACTTCGACATTGGATCAGACTTTGACCGCGAATATTGGAGAAGAACACTACGAATGGCAGCTCTTGTCCATGATATTGGTCATTCACCGTTCTCTCATGCTTCTGAAGATTTGTTTCCTGATAGTTGGAATCATGAAAAAATGACACTGGAACTTATTGAAAGTCCAGAAATGAATACATTATGGAGAAAATTAAAAATATCGTCAGAAGACGTTGCAAAATTGGCAGTTGGCCCAAAATATTATGAAAAATCACTTATGAAGGATCATGAGACAATTTTTTCTGAAATAATTACTGGAGATGCCTTCGGGGCTGATAGAATGGATTATCTCCTTCGTGATACTTATCATGCAGGGGCCGCATATGGAAAATTTGACCACTATCGTCTGATAGAAACCTTGAGAATTTTGCCCAAAAGGTACGATGATTCCGATGAACCAGCTCTCGGTGTAGAAACTGGGGGCATCCAGTCTGCTGAAGCCTTATTGTTAGCACGGTATTTTATGTTTAGTCAGCTTTATTTTCACCCCATTCGGCGTATCTATGATATCCATCTGAAAGATTTTCTCAAGATATGGTTGAAAGATGGATATTTCCCGAAGGACGCCGATGGACATCTCAGATTAACCGATAATGAAGTGGTTTCAGCAATGTATGAAGCAATGAGGGATGCTCAAAATCCTGCCCATGAACAGGCATGCAGAATTATTAAAAGAAAACATTTCAAAGTCCTGTATAGCAGAAATCCGGACGATGTTTCCATCAACAGAAGTGCTGGAGAATATGTCTTTACGGCAGCCTGTGATCAATTTGGTGAAGAAAACGTTCGGCATGACATTCCAAAAATATCAGGAAGCAGCGTAGAATTTCCAGTACTGGAAAATGACAATAGAGTAGTTTCTTCACTAAGAAAGTCAGAAACACTTCAAAGGTTACCTGAGATTGCATTAGAAACCGTGTATATCCATCCGGAAAAATATGATGAAGCTGTGACATGGCTAGAAAAAGAACGTGAACAAATTATCGAGTTAGTGATCGAGGAGGATGTATGAAACAAATTCAAAAAGACGGATTGATATTTCATCTCATCAGTTCGCTAAAAAAGAATGGTAGTTGGTGTGGAGAAACACACATTCAAAAAGCAATATATTTCATTCAGGAAATGATGGGCGTCCCTCTCGGCTTTGATTACACTATTTACAAGCATGGTCCCTTTTCATTTGATTTAAGTGACGAGTTAAGGGATCTAAGAGCCGATTCACTTTTAGAATGGGAGGTAAGACCAGAACCGTATGGGAACAGTCTCAAGCTCGCCCCCATGAGTCTAGAGATAGTGAAGAAGATTCCTCAGACAATATCACGATACGGGCCTGCAATCTCATTTATTGCCGAGGAATTTGGTTCAAAGGGTGTTAAAGATCTTGAAAAGATCTCGACTGCCCTCTATGTTACAATGAACCCTGCTGAAAACGGGTCATATTCAAGGGCACAGCGTATTCATGAATTAAAACCCCATATCTCTGTAACTGAAGCAGAGAGCGCCTTGAATGATATCGATGAAATGATGAAAAAGAGCAGGTCAATAACCTC
>NZ_JARVGN010000116.1 GCF_029762515.1 Methanocalculus sp.
GGGTGTGTAGCAGCATATGTGAGATCCCAGAAACACTCTCCACAGGATCGAGTTGACGAGTGTGATCCATCGGGACTATCTAAATCTGCCTCCCTGATCGAACGTATATCATCGTCCCTCAGGCGGCCAGAAACCGGTGTCGCTTATGATCCAAAGACAGAGTTCATCAGGTTCTCTATCTGGTGGATGATTGCATCTCTTGCCGTCTATGCCTATATTGGTGAGAAAGTTCCCTGGCTCATTCTGCACCAGCTACTTCCAATGATCTTTGTCGCCACTTTCAGGCTTGACCGCCAGAAGATGGTTATTGTGGCACTGGGTATAGTGTTCCTCCTCGGGATGACGCTTCATGTGGCATTTACTCCCGGTGATATCGCCGAGCCGATTGTACAGGTGCAGAACTCTGAAGATCTCCGTCTTGTTATGAAATGGATCGATGAATCTGATCGGATTGCCATTGCCACAGATACCATATGGCCGCTCAACTGGTATTATCGCGATGAGGATCGCTGGTCGAAGATCACGTATTTTGGAGGTAAATCCAACAAGGGATCCCTCATGGCAGGAAACTTTGACCTGATCATCACTCATGACCAGGATAGTTATGATGATATTCCTGGATTTGAAAAGATAACCCTCAAACACAGCTACTGGGTAACCTACCAAGAGGTGAAGGGAGATCTCATCCGGTATTACTTCACCCGTAATGTTGAAGTGGGGAGCAAACGGTATGATCTCTTCAGATCGGCTGCTTAAACCTGAGAGAGTCTCCTTCGGGTTGCAGTTGGCCTCTTCTCTCTCTCTCTCTCTCCTCTTCCTCATCTTCATTCGGGCTGAACAACCTCAGGGAAACTGAAAGGTTGTCATAAACTCCCTTAATTCACACCGGGGTATCTCCGCCACTTGCTGGAACCCAATTTCTATGGGAACAGTTCATGAGGTTTGTGGGGAGAGTTCGCAATACTGGAATCGGCTGATATTATCAGTCTGGTTGGGAAAAAAGAGATGCAGGTATTCAGAAGAGGAAAATGATAAAATGTTGAATGGGTCTCTTATCCGAGTTCATCCCAGGCATTTCGTTTCTTCATAATGACAAATCCAATCACGATAATTGCAATTGCACCAAGAACAATCCAGAGGAATGGCTGGCCGGGATCAACAAAGACCGGGAGAGATTCAACCTCCTCCTGCAATTCACGTGCCTCGGCAAGGACTATCTTCCCCTCTGCAAGAGCATCATCTGCCTGCCTCTTTGCAAGGGCAAGATTGTTGGTATCAAAGTTTCCCTTGGCAGTATCAATCTGGTTCTTCACACTCTGCCGTTTTGAGGAGAGTAATACAACTCTTGAGTCTGATCCCATACTTTTATTCGTGGTGAAGTAACTCAGCACTCCATCAATCTCCGCGAGGGTGGCATCGGCACTGGTGATAGCGTGTTGGACAATAGCTCTCTGAAGGAGTGCCTCACCATCGGTAATAGCCGTTTGTGCAGTGTTAAGATAAGATTGTGCAACCCCGACATTTGACCCTGCTGCCTCTGCACTCTGGAGGGCTGTCTGTGCGGAATTGTACTTTGCATCAACTGCTGTTGTATCAACGCCATCTGCTTTTGCAGCATCTATCTCAGTTTTAAATACCTGAAGACTACCTTTTGCTGATACTATAGCAGTCTGCACCTCGGCAGGATTTACAACTTTCCGGGTTATGAGATACTCCCCACTCGTTCCCGATCGGACACCATCATTTAAATCAAGCTGGCGAATACGAAATATTGTCTTATCCGAGGTTGTGGTAACCTCTGGTACGACTCCCTCAAGGTTGACGCGGACCTTTATATCCATATCTGATGGATAGCTGAGTTCAAAACCGGTAATACTGACTATACGGCTGGTTGAGATGGGGCGGGCGTTCTCAACCCCATTCTGGACAATGGAGATAGACCACTTGGGCGAATCAAGATCCGTATAGAATTGTAATGAATCTCCAGTTGGAAATGTGCTTGCAGTTCCGGGTATGAACTCAATTATCGTTGTGTCGATCGTCAATCTTGTGCCTGGTGCCAGATCTCCTGTTGGTACGCCTGTTGCGGGTTGAACGGTGAGCGCTGCAGATGCAGAAACAGCACAGAGTGCACAGCAGGCGAGCAGTATAGTAAGTAGTAACCTTATCTTCATCTTTATCTCCTCATTCAAAGAGCGGATCGATCGCATCCTCGAACATGGTTGATTGCCTGTCTTTGGATTTTATAACGTCCTGTTTTGTTTCTTTAGCCACTTCAAGGAGTTCGGTAATTCTGGGGGCATTCCCGATGGTTGCGAGGACGACCACAGCGGCGATAAAGCTCGATTCCAGTGGATAGTCGCCTCCACGGACCTCGACTCCTGCGATGTTCTCTTCTACCCAGGATTTGGATTTTTCAACCCCCTTCCTGTCCATCTCGTCAGGAGGGCCGGCAACCAACACCAGTGCCCGCTCGGCGGTTGTATAATCACAAGGAAGTGTCAACCTGCCGAGCATGGCTCTTCTGACAAGTCCGATGATCTTTGCAGATTTATCCTCGCCGGTGAGGGAATTCTCAGCCTTATCTTTCTTGCCAAATCCTGCAAAGAGACCTTTCTTTTGCTTGCTTTTGGTGATCACATCAGAGATTGCATACCCGATAGTGGATATTCCTCCTCCCCTGAGCGTGTTGATAATCTCTGAAGAGTCAACAACCATCTCTCCGACACCCAGCTTACCGACCTCGCCAGCGCGGAAGAGAACACCGAATCTCCTGACAAGCTCTTCATTCAGCCTTTCATAGGCACTCTTGACACTCTCTCCTTCATTCTTCCATGCACTGTTGTCGAAGATGAAGGTATTGTCGGCTTCATTCACGAGTGTGGCAAGACTGCGGGCAGCATTGTAAGAATAGAGCCGGCCTTCTTCTGGTGCCGGGATCATACCCAGTGCATAGACAGGTTCACGATAGATGCGTTTCAAGTGCCGGCAGAGAACCGGAGTGCCACCTGAACCGGTACCTCCCCCAAGCCCCGCAACGACAACAAAGGCATCGATATCATGTGTTCCGCGTGTGTCGATCGCATTAATAATGGTGTCTATCTCATCTGCCGCAATTTTTGCGCCGGTTACATTGTCTGTTCCAACACCATGCCCTTTAACAACTGTCTGGCCAATAAGGAGCCTGTCTTTCATTTCAATGTGTTTAAGGCCCATAAGGTCGGTTCTTGCCGTATTGACGGCAATACCGCGGAAACTACCCTGTTGCAGTTTCCTGTCCTGGGCAAGGAACATATCGACGATTTTGCCTCCTGCCTGTCCAAATCCAATGAAAAATACCCGCATTTAGATGACACCATCCACACTAATGGTTTTACCTTTAGTATCTCCTCTATTTATGGCTTCTTAGTTTATATGATGGAAAGATTCAAAAACTTTCTTATGCTCCCTGATATCACATAAGATGCATGCATATTTGCGTAATCGGTGGAGGACTCACCGGGCTTTCAGCTGCACTTCGCTTATCAGGACATCATGAGGTGACAATTCTTGAGATGAGTGATGAGGCAGGAGGATGCCTCTCCTCCTATAATCTCCCCGATTATGCAATAGAGTCCCTATATCATCATTGCTTCTCAGGCGATCGCTTCCTCCTCTCTCTTCTGGAAGAACTTGATCTACTCCGGGATCTCGAGTGGCAGAAAGGGAGCACAGGATATATGGTAAATCAACAGATTCATCCTCTGACGACACCGCTCCAGATCATCCGTTATCCTCTCCTCTCTTTCTTTGAGAAGATCCGACTCGCCCTCTTTGTCCTCAGATCCAGATCCGCAGATCGTGAGACGCTGGATACCCTCTCTGCCCGGGAATACTGTATTGAGCGTCTGGGTGAGCGGATCTACTCTTCCTTTTTTGAACCATTATTGCGATCAAAATTCGGGGATCAGAGAGATGAGGTATCTGCTGCCTGGCTTGTCAGCCGGATTGCGATCAGATCAGATCGCGGTCCTGAAGGAGAGCGGCTGGGTTATCTGAAGGGTGGCTATATCCGGCTGATCGATAGCCTTCTCCTGCGCCTGAATGCAGAAGGATGCAGGGTTGAGACCGGCCATAAGGTTGTTTCTGCAATTCCCGACGAAGTGGGATGGATTGTGGATGGCACCCGGTTTGACTGCCTCATCTCGACACTTCCACCGCAGGAGACTGCACGAATATGCTCCATCCCGCTCACTCCTCTTCCCTATCAGGGTTCCGCCTGCCTCACCCTCGGCACCTCTTCTGACCCCACAGATGGTATCTACTGGGTAAATATGGGTGATCCTGCACCATATGGAGCGGTCATAACCCATACCAACTTTGTTCCATTTGATCGGTACGGTGAGCATATCGTCTACATTGCCTCGTACTTCTCAGGTAATCCCCCAGAAGACTGCGAAGAGGTCATGTTATCTGACTTCTGCATCAGATTTGAGATTCCTCGTGAGCATATTCACTGGCACCGCCTCAGGATAGAACCATTTGCAGGTCCGGTCTATGTGACCGGTTATCGATCATTGATCCCGGATCCAAACCCGGCACCCGGCCTTTTCATTGCCGGGATGTTTTCTCCTGAGAACTATCCTGAACGGAGCATGGACGGATCAATCCGTGCTGGTGAAGATGTAGCCCGGCGTGTACTGGAGTGGTCGGATTGAAGGAGTGTGAGGTGACAGCGGTCATCCCTGTCTATAATGATCGGTTGGCACTCGAAACTGCCATTCCCGAATCTATCCGCAGGCTTGAGGAGATCACCGGCTCTTTCGAACTGCTGGTGGCAGAGGATGGATCAGATGATGGGAGTGCAGAGCTGGTTCTTGAATGGGAAGGGCGTGATCCCCGTATCCGCCTCCTCCACTCAGATGAGCGGCTTGGGCGGGGAAGGGCGCTCACCCGTGCCTTCCATGCCTCAGGGGGCCGGATATTCTGCTACTATGATGTCGATCTGGCTACCGATATGGCTCACCTGAGGGAACTTGTTGATGCAATACGTTCGGGGTGTGCTATTGCCACCGGCTCACGCCTGATGCCGGAATCCAAAATCGATCGGGATAATAAAAGGGAGATTGCAAGCAGGGGATATAACGCCCTTGTCCGGATGATCCTGGGGAGCCGCCTGTATGATCACCAGTGCGGGTTCAAGGCATTCTCACGTGACAATCTTGAAGCACTCCTTCCAACTGTTGTGGCTCCCCACTGGTTCTGGGACACGGAACTACTCGTGCTCGCACAAAGACATGGATTTCGTGTCTGTGAATTCCCTGTAAGATGGCAGCAGGGAAAGGGGACAACCGTCAAACTCTCTGATGTAACAGGGATGGGATCAGAGATCCTCAGGCTCAGGTGGCGTCTTCATGCTGAGAAAGATTAGTACTGTCATCGTATCTACCCTGATTGCTGTTGCGATCATCGTGTTTCTCCTCTCCCGTGTCTGGGATGATCTCCTGATCACAGTAAGGGAAGCAGATCCACTCTATCTTCTTCCTGCTGTTATTGTCTGTCTGCTTGCATGGTACCTCAGAGGAGAACGGTACCGGTTTATTCTGATGCGTCTCTCTCTTCAGGTAGAAACCATATTTTCAATCGCCTGCATCTTTGTCTCCCAGACGGCAAACCT
>NZ_JARVGN010000117.1 GCF_029762515.1 Methanocalculus sp.
CATCCTTCATCTTCCGGATGCGGGTGATGACCTCCTCCTCCGGGATGCGAAGCCGGGATCCGATCTCAGCAAATGGCTGCTCCACCATGGGGACCCCCTCTTCAAGTTCTCTCAGGATTGTCCGGTCAGTCTCGTCCATCTGATTCCTCCGGGATGCAATGAAAGCGGACATCGATCTTGTACGATCTGATGGTGGGGAGGCTGATCATATCCTCATCCGAAATACCGGCTCTCTTCTGGATATCTGATAGTGTCGATTCGATCTCCTCCCCTGTTCCCCCGGCGATGGTGAACCAGATGGAATAGTAATGATCCCGCCGGTAGTTGTGGGAGACTTCAGGGTAGCTGTTGATGATTGCTGCGACTTCATCTATTTGCTCTTCCGGGATGTGAAAAGCGATCAGCGATCCGGCATTCAGGCCGAATTTCCGGGATTCAAGGACAGGTGAGATCGTCCTGATGATCCCCGATTCTTTCAGGCGGCAGATGCGTTCCAGGCACTCCTCTTCGCCGAGTTCGATCTGATCCCCGATCTCCTTCCAGGGGCGGGGAGTGAGGGGAAGATCATCCTGCAGGGCATCAAGGAGGAGGAGATCGATCTGATCCAACTCGTTATCTGTTCTTATGGTAACACCTCCCGTGGCTGGTAGGCACACCAGGGATCTTCTCCGAATATCTCATCTGTCTGGCCTTTTGGTGCGGCGAGCCCGTCACACCAGCGGGGTGAAGATGCAGGGTTCTGGTATGCACGGGCCCGGCATCCTCCACAGGCGGCCTTGTAGGTGCAGCGGCCACATTTCCCCGTGATATTGTTCAGGTCGCGGAGTTTTACAAAGAGTTCCGACCTGTACCAGATATCCGAAAATGACGTTTTTTTCAGGTTTCCAACAGATACTGTGAGGTATGGGCACGGCGTCACCTCGCCGGTTGCATAGATCCGGCAGTACGTGATCCCGGCGAGGCATCCCCTCCCCCATTGCGGGTTCTCTATCCCGAGATCATCTGCAATCCTCCTGAACTGCGGGGCACAGGTCGGGCGGATATTCAGGCCGCTGTTTCGGTACCTGACCAGTACCTCGCGGATGATCCCCTCATATTCCTCTGGTGTGCTGAGGCTGATCCCTTCGCCCCGGCCGGTTCTGACCGGGAAGAAGAGGTGATAGTCTTTCACTCCTTTATTTATGCAAAATTGGATGAGAGAGTCGATATTCTCTATATCCGGCCTCGTCACCGTCATATTGATCTGCACCGGGATTTCTGCTGCATTGCAGGAGTCAATTGCATGCACCGCCCGCTCCCATGCCCCTTCCACCCCGCGGAACGTATCATGGATGGCAGGATCGGTCGAGTCGAGGCTGATTGCTACTGCCTTTATTCCCGCCTCTTTCAGGCGGAGTGCCATCTCTTCGTCAAGATAGTAGCCTGAGGTGCCCATCACCATCCTGAGCCCTTTCTCTGTCCCATAGGCTGCGATCTCACAGATATCCTCCCGGAGCAGGGGTTCGCCGCCGCTCAGGACAAGGATCGGACTGCCGACGTCTGCTATCTGATCGATTACTTCCTTTGCCTCGTCTGTTGAGAGGACGCCTTCCGGCTCGCTATTTCCAGCATCCACGTAGCAGTGGGCACATTTCAGCGGGCAGCGGAGGGTTATGTTCCATGATATGAGGCGGGGAGGACCTGGATCTCTTCCCTGAAGATTCCGGATGGACATTCAGCTCTTCTTCTCGATCTCTTCAAGGACTGATCTGATCCGGCGCAGTTCATCGAGGACGGGATCTGTTGATCGTGGTACTGCGGTTTCACCGCCTGATTCGGTTGCGATGGCAGGGCCGGATCTGACATATCCCATGATCAGTTCGCGGAGCTCTTCTGCCCCGGTGATGCCGTTTAAGCTGAGCTCAGCCATCGGCTGTGCAGAATAGCCTGCTGTCTGGAGATGCAGGGAGGAGATCCCAAAGAACCGCATGACAGGACCCTGGTGGATATCGACATTTGTGATCCGTGAGTAAGGCACGATCGCATTCTGCCGGAACCAGACGCCCCGCCTCCAGCTGATCTCGGTTGGCGTGAGCTCGTAGATGATTGACTTGTAGTACAGCCCAAGCCAGTAGAGGATGAAGAGGAGCACCGCTGCAATCGGGATGGTGATGATCAGTCCGGTGATATCCGGCGTCACGGCGAGGATACTGATACAGAAGCCCCCAAGGAGGATGAGGGCGATTGCGTAGGTGAGGTAATAGTATCTCTTCAGCGCAGGATCGGGATTGAATGTCTCCCCAATCCGATAGGGTTGTGTGGTCATGAAAGAGTAATCGTGGTCTGAATATAAAGGGATTGCGAGGGAGTGAGTGAAATATTGAGTTGATTGGTGCATATAATCTCTCTCCTCTTTCATCCGGAAGCTATACTTCCCATGAAGAACCGATCAATGGTATGGCGATGCGATCCATCCGTGTCCGTGAGGAGACGAAAGTGATGCCTGATGATCTGAAAACGCATCCTGCTGATACTTACGACTCAATCATCTGCCGCCTCATCGATTCTGTCTAAGATGACGAGCCGCTCACCCGGGAGGAGATTGATGGAATAAAAGCGAGTGAAGCTGATATTCAGGCAGGCCGCTTTCGGAGTCTTGAGGAGATATCAAAGGATCTGGGTGACGACCTGGTTGTCAGGTGATAAAAGAAGATTACCTATCTGCCCAGAGCAGATGGATGTTGCAGAACTCCCGTACTTTGACTGGCTCTTCATCGGTTTCGAAGTACGCCGTTGGAGCCATCCCTGGCTTTAAATGGGCAAGACAGGTGCCGTTCTTTGTCTGGAGCTCGATCCATTCGACGTAGTGGTTTGGCTCCATCGGATGCGGTGTCGAGCCGACGGTGACAACATATCCCTTCCCTGATCGCTCGATGATCGGGACATGCTTCTCGGTGGTCTTGTCGGCGGTCTGTTCGATGAGCAGTTCCATATCTTTTCCGCAGCAGACGAGTTTGCCATTTGCTGCATGCATGACGCTGGTGATGTTTCCGCAGACGCCGCATTTGTAGATCTGGCCCTTTTCCGTCATAGGCAATACTACATTGGTTCAGAATAAAAAAAGTTGGGTTATGGGGGTTTATTGAATCAACATACTACTCATTCGGCATGTTTCGCCGCAATCGTCTTTGCGAGCTCTTTTATCGCGGTAATGTCTTTTTCAGTGGGGTGGCCTTTGATATAGACCGGCTCGATGACCTCGCACTTCAGTGGGGCAATAATGTCTGCAATCTGTTTTACTGCCTTTCCGCCCCAGCCAAATGATCCGATGACTGTTGCGTACTTCGCCTTCGGCTTGATGGCGGCTGCAAGATATGCTGCATAGATTGCAAGAGGGTGGGCACCGAAGAGAACTGTCGGGGTGGCGACGATGACTGTCTTTGCTTCAACGAGGCTCATTGCCAGAAGCCCGATGTCGCTCTCTGCCAGATTGAACCGCTCGACATCCACTCCCTCGCCGATAAGGGCATTTCCAAGGATGTCCACCATCTTCTTTGTACTTCCATGCATCGAGACATAGGCAATAACAGCGGTGTTCTTTGGATCCGCAGTTGCCCACTCCCGGTAGTATCCCAGGATCAGGTCCGGGTTGTTATAGAGAGGGCCGTGGCTTGGAGCGATGATCTCAACATCGAGGCTCTCGATAGTGTCAAGGTATGCAGGTATGCTGCCTGCAAAAGGCATCATGATCTCGGCATAGTAGCGCTTTGCGGATTCATAGAGCCGCTCGGGGTCATTGATATAGAGATCAGATGCAGCAAGATGGGAGCCGAGGAAGTCGCAGGTGAATATGATCCGATCTTCCGGGATATATGTAAACATGGTATCCGGCCAGTGGACCCAGGGGGCGTGGAAGAACTGCATCGTCTTTCCGCCAAGATCGACTGTTTCCCTGTCTTCAACAACCCGGATCCTCTCCTCTTCAATGCCGAAAAACTCAATTAAAAGCTCTTTTGCCTTTGGGCTCGTCAGGACGAGTGCAGACGGATACAGTTCAAGCAGGAGCGGGAGGCAGCCGGTATGATCCTGTTCGGCGTGGTGGACGACGATGTAGTCGACCTCATCGGCTTGTGCGGTCATCAGGTTTGTGACCAGCTCCATCTCCATCTCCTCACCTACGGCATCAAGGAGAACGGTCTTCTCACTTCCTTTCACCAGGTATGAATTATAGCTTGTGCCTTTTGGCGTAGGGATCAGGGAATCAAAGAGGCGGAGATCCCAGTCTATTGCCCCGACCCAGGAGATTCCATCTTTGATTGATCGAACAACCATGTTTCCTTCACTCCTTCTTCACAAAGAGGGCTTTGCGTGCTGCACAGATCGGGCATACCCAGTCCTCGGGGAGTTCTTCGAATTTCTTTGATTCTTTCTCATCATTGTGAATATGTCCGCAGATTGTGCATTTCCATGAGCTCATTCTCTATTCCTCCTTTGCTATCTCAATCGGTGAAAAAGCGGATAAGGTTTTTGATCACGGCTGTCCGATTCACCGTTTTGAAACCCGGGGGCAGGGGCGGGACGTTCCCTCTGCCTCTCAATGGATCTTGATCTGCCGGGGATTGTTGGATCTGAGGCTTTTTTCGTCTCAATCACTCAGAATAATCAGGAGGGATGAAGTCTGGTGCATCTCCAAACGACCCAATCATCTCTTCCTGCCGGGTCATAAGGCTGACAATGACGAATTCCTTCGTATGCGATTCGGGTTGCTTCAGAACCTTGTCTGAGGTGGCCTGAAAGAACTCATCAAAAGCGGATTTCATCAGAGAGAGCTCCTCATTGAATCTCCTGAGGGTGGTTTCTGAGACAACAGCATTGTCATCGTACTCTTCAAGGACAAGTTCAGCAGATCGGATCATCGCTCTCTGCTTTTCATCAACCTTCTCATATTCACCCAAAAGATACTCTCTTCGAGGCTCTTTGGATGCATCGATCAAGGTCCGCATCCTGCCATCAAGGATCTCCACACATCCCCGTGATTCATAGAATCTTGTCTTATCCCCTGAATCTCCTGAGATAATATATGAGAATACCCAGTTTGCACCTTTATTCTGGCTATCCTGCATCTGGTTCATTACAAGAGCCATCTCCGGAGTGAGAAGAGGCGTTCCGGCCAGGTCTTTGTTCTGGGTGGAAGCAGGCGGATCCACAGCCATGCATCCTGCCGAGATGATCAGGATTCCGGTAAGAAGAGCCAGGAGAAGGCAGGATCTTCCAGATTTCATAGTGAGTACTAATCAGGAGATTTTATAAACGTAATGGTGGATCGTCTGCCGGTTCGGGGGGTGAGATAACGGTTAAGGTGATGCCGAGGGCTGTCCTTTCAGGCCAGCAGGTTGCTGAGATGATTGTCAAAAAACATGAATAGGCGGTTGGTGGGTATTAATTGCCCTTCATATCGCAGAGATCCCCATACGGGCACCACTGGCACCGCTGATAATCCGGCTGGGCGGGGAACTCGCCTGACTGGATAGAGTTGAGCATCTCCTTCAGATTCTCTGTGAATGCCCTGATGCTCTCTTCGGTTGGCAGGTAGTCGATGATCCGGTTGTCCGCAAGATAGAAGAGCGATGCCCGTTTTGGCAGTTCTCCAAAGAGTTCCCT
>NZ_JARVGN010000118.1 GCF_029762515.1 Methanocalculus sp.
GAACTTCTTCTCGTGGCTCGGCTTCTCCATCCCTGATGTTGCGATCACCTCGTGGGTGGGGGAGAATGACGAGGATACTACCCGCGACTGGGAGAAGATTGAGGGAAACCCCTACACACAGGAGGATCTTGAGAATATGGTGCACAGTTCCCTCCGCCTCTCATGCTCGCTAAAGGGGATCTGATTCTCCCATCAGTTGCCAACACGCCTCGTTATTCTGGCTGAGGTATCTCTTCCCAGAGCTGAGAGTACTCCTCAGTCAGCTTCCTGATATCCCTGATCTTCCCGTTGGCTGCTTCAAGGATGGAAAGGACCTCGAGGTACCGGGAATCACCGCTCTCATTCAGCTGTGCAATACGCTTCAGGTAGAGTGAGTATTCAAGGTTTAATGCACGCTGGAGTTCGATGTCCCGTGCACGGAGAGAATTGATTGTTTCCTTATTTGAATGGGGGAAGTTTTTTGCGAGCTCCTGGATATTGCCATCAAATATACGGTAAATCCCACGCATCGCTTCAACCTGTCCTTTTGGAAACGGAGTTCCTTTTCTGTGGGCATTGCGGCCGACTTTTGCCAGATCACGAGCGAGATCACCGAGCCGTTCAAGCTCATTTGAGATCCTGACAAGGAGCACTGTCTTCTTTCCCTCAGTCTCGGGCAGTGCCTGCCTTGAGAGGACGAATACCGCTTTCTCAATCTCCTCATCGATATAGTCATTGACAAGTTCCAGTTTCCCTGCCTTCTGGTATACACGGGGTGGTTTTGCTGCATCAAATACAGAGATTGCAGCATCAAATGCCCGATGCGTAATCTCATAGAGGTATTGAACCTCCTTTTCAATGAGGGGCAGCACTTCACCGGGCGACTCCGGCATATCCTTTCGAAGTGCAACGGTTCGGAAGAGAATCTCTTCCTCTTCGCCGGGAACAGCACGGATGACGAGACGGGCAAATGGGTGCAGTGCAACAATAAAGATCCCGGAGGCGACGACATTGAAGACAAGATGGGCATTTGCCACCTGTTGCGCCTCTGTTCCCCCGATCAAGGCGATCAAATCAACAAATGGCCCCAAAAATGGAAGAATCAGAAGCACACCCCCGATATTAAAGATGGTATGGGCAGCCGCCGCCCTGCGTGCATAGAGGTCGAGACCGCGTGATGCAAAGAGTGCCGTTGTCGTGGATCCGATATTTGCGCCGAGGAGGAAGGGAATCGCCTCGGGCATCGTGATCATGCCCTGCTGGGCGAGGATGACGACGAGACCGGTTGTGACAGAGCTTGACTGGAATGCGGTTGTCACCAGGAACCCGACAAAGATGGCAAGGGGGAGAAAAGCGATGCCGCCGAGGAGTTCAAGGACCAGTGGATCGTTTTTGTAGGGATCGATCCCTTCATTGACGAGTGTCAGCCCGAAGAAGACGAGACCGAAGTAGAAGAGCGGTTTTCCAAGGAACCTGTATCTCCCGCCGATAAGCCCGATCAGAAACCCGGCAATGATGAAGGCCGGGCCAAATGAGGTGAGTTTAAACGCAACAAGCTGGGAGGTGATGGTGGTTCCGATATTTGAGCCGATGATGATACCAAGGCTCTGGACAAACGAGATTGTCCCGGCATTAACCAGGTTGATGGCGATCACCGTCGTCGCTGCACTTGACTGTACCAGTGCGGTGATCCCTGCACCAAGCAGGAGGCCTTTGTAGCGATTGGTTGTCAGATCTCCAAGGATGGTGGCAAACCGCCCCCGTGCAACAGCCAGGATCTCTTTGCTGAAGTTCTCAATACCAAAGAGGAAGAGGATTACTCCCGGAACAACAGTGAAGATCAGCTCCCAGGTGGCAACCATAGCAAAAGAATGATGGATTGTTCAGAATAAAAAGGAATCTATCCCCGGATCATTGTTCCAACACCAAGATCGGTGAAGAGTTCGAGGATGAGGTTATGCGGGGCATTGCCGTTGATGATATGGCAGCGCTCGACTCCATTTCTGGATGCATAGATGCATGCGCCGAGTTTTGGGATCATGCCTCCCTGGATGGTACCGTCTGCGATCATTGACTCCACTTCGGCCAGGGTGAGCCGGTGGTAGATCTTCGTGCGTGACAGATCCATCACGCCATCAACATCGGTGAGCGATACAAGCTTGCCTGCATCAAGTGCCACGGCAAGCTCGCCTGCCATCGTGTCTGCATTGATATTGAGGTTATTTCCCGCCTCATCGATTGCAAGCGGTGAGATGACCGGGATATAGCCCGAATCAAGCAGAGTCCTGAGGAGACCGGGATTTACCCGCTGGATCTCACCGACAAACCCGAGATCCACCTCTTCCTCGCGATCCTCGATCATCACCTTCTGGGCATCCATCTTCCGTGCGATGACAAGGTTCCCGTCGTTTCCGGATATCCCGACACCACGGGCGCCGTTCTGTGCTATCAACGAGACGATGGTGTTGCTGATCTTTCCGGCAAGCACCATCATCGCGATCTCAAGGGTGTCCTGATCAGTAACCCGGAGCCCGGCAACAAACTTCGGCTCTTTGCCCATCGCCTTCATCTTCTCGGTGATCTCCGGTCCTCCGCCATGCACGAGCACTACCCGCATCCCGATGTAGTGGAGGAGGACGGCATCCTCGATGACGGTGTTCATGATCGCCGGATCGACCATCGCATGGCCGCCGAGCTTGATCACGATCGTCTTTCCATGGAACTGCCTGATATAGGGGAGTGCCTCCATCAGGACGTCTTCGCGTTTCATGTCGTATACTTCCCATTAATCTCTACGTACTTCTCGGTTAAATCACAACCCCATGCGGTTGCCTCGCCTTCCCCGGAATCGAGATCAATCGAAAAGACGACCGTATCACCCTTCATCGCCGCCTTTGCTGCTTCAAGATCGGCAGTGATCTCTCCTTTCCTGACAAGCGGGGTCTTCCCTTCACCTGTTCCAATCCAGAGGGAAAGATCCGGGATCTCAAAATCCACTCCTGCATATCCGGCTGCAGCGACAACCCGGCCCCAGTTTGGATCCTGGCCATAGACTGCGGTCTTGACAAGGGGGCTTGTCACGACGGTTTTTGCAATCTTGCCTGCATCTTCTTCGGTTCGTGCTCCGGAGACGATCACTTCGATCAATTTCGTCGCACCTTCACCGTCCCGTGCAATTGCCTGTGCAAGCTGAATACATGCGGCAGTCAGGCTCTCTTCAACCTCATTAATGGGAACTTTTCCTGCCTCACCTGTCGCTGTCAGGAAGACGCAGTCGTTTGTTGAGACATCGCCATCAACGACGATCCGGTTGAAACTTCGTGATACGGCCCTTTTGAGGATTGCATTGAGATCGTTCTGTGATACTTCCGCATCCGTATAGATGAACCCGAGCATCGTCGCCATATTCGGGGCGATCATGCCGCTTCCTTTCGCGATCCCGCCGACAGAAAATCCATTGCCCTGAACAAGAGCATGTTTCTCCACAAGATCGGTCGTCATGATCGCCCTGGCTGCCTGTACCTCAGCCTCTTCAGAGGATGAGAGTGTAAGAGATCCCGCCTGCTTTTCAATAAGATCGAGGTTCAGGTACCTCCCGATGACACCGGTGCTTGCCACCCCGACACGCATCGGATCAATCCCAAGTGCCTCTCCGCCGATCTCGGCCATCCTGATTCCATCCTCCATGCCCCGCCTGCCGGTATAGGCATTTGCACACCCGGAATTTGCGATGATTCCTTCGAGGCTGTTCTTCCTCATCCGCTCTGCCATCAGGTCGATGACGGGTGCCCGTGCCTTATTCTGGGTAAAGACTGCGGCAGAATTTCCCGATGCCTTTATGAGCGCAAGCCCGTATTTCCCCTCTTTTATACCGGCGGCAGTTACACCGGCGACGCCACAAATACTCTTCACTCCGCCTCATCCTCCTTCTTCTTTCCAATCCCCTCGATGATATCCGCACGGGTTACGATCCCGGCAAGTACTCCATCCCTGAGGACAGGTAAGCGGGCAATACCTTCACGGAGCATCAGCCGTGCTGCCTCCTCAATCGTATCCTCAGCCTCGATGGTGATGATCGGATAGCTCATCACGGATCTGACCGGGCGTGATCCAATATCCGAAAGAGCTTCCTTGGTCTTTTCCCAGTTGAAGAACTCGCGGATCGGGATCTCTATCACTTCAAGAGGGGATGGGAGCCAGAGGTCTTCGCTTGGCCCTTTCACCGAGAGGAGTGCAAGGATATCGGATTCGGTGATCATCCCGATTAAGTTCTCTCTATCCATCACCGGGAGTCCGCCGATCTTCTTCTCACGGATTATTCGCGATGCTTCGCGGATCGTATCCTCTGCCTGGATCGTCACCGGGTTTTTCGTCATAACTGCTTCTACATTCATTGGAAATACCTCATGGTGTGGCTGATGGGAAGAGGAGTCCTGTTGTCTCTTCAAGCCCGCAGATAATATTCATGTTCTGGACTGCCTGCCCGGCTGCTCCTTTCATCAGGTTATCGATTGCTGATATGGCGACGATCCGCCTGCCCCCCTCTTCAACCTCAAAGGCGATATCACAGAAGTTTGTTCCCCGCACAAACCCGAGTTTTGGTGCCTGGAGCCGGATGAAGGGCTCATTCCGGTACATGTGTTCAAACCGCCGCCTGACCTCGTCGGTAGTGACAGGGCGCTCGGTGATGATGTGGGCGGTTGTCAGGATGCCCCGGGTCACCGGAACAAGGTGCGGGGTGAAATGGACGCTGGCCTGAGATCCGAGGCGGGAGATCTCAAGCTGCATCTCAGAGAGATGGCGATGTTGTGTCCATTTGTATGGATTGATATTATCTGCAACATTGGGGTAATGGGTCGTCTCGGAGACGGTGTCTCCAGCTCCGGATACGCCGGTCTTTGAATCAAAGATGATCGTCCTCGCCAGATCTGCAACCGGGGCTGCTGCCAGTGTTGCTCCGGTTGGGAAACAGCCGGGATTTGCGACGAACGTTGCTCCGCGTACCTCGTCACGGTGGAGTTCCGGGATGCCATATGGCGCTTCAAAGTATGCAGTATGGGAAACGCCGTAGACATCTTCATAGATTGATTGCGGAAGCCGATAGTCTGCTGAGAGATCAATTGTTTTTATCCCGCGTGAATGGAGTGAGCCTGCATACTGCATTGCTACAGTATGGGGAACAGCCAGAAAGACAACATCGGCATCGACATCATCTACATCAGGGTTTGTATAGGTGAGATCAACAAAACCCTTCAGATGGGGTTGATCCCGGCTGATCGGTGTCCCTTCAAGTTTTCGGGACGTGGCACAGGTGAGTTCGGTATCGGGATGGAGGGTAAGGAGCCGCATCAGGTCTCCACCCGCATAACCGGATGCTCCGATGATCGCAATATCCATACATGCTATCTTGCAGAGCTTGGATAAAGGGTTTTACCCTGTTGGGCTGATGGCTACTCTGCCCCACCGGGAATCGGGTGTCCTGTCCGCCTGAGGAGGTCGATTCCGAGTTGTTCGATCGCATCGCGCGATTCCAGTTGTTCGAGGAGATCTTGTGGCAGACCGCCTTTGCCTAATTTTGCGCCGATATATGCTCCGCAGATGAATGCTATTGTATCCGTATTTCCTCCGGCTT
>NZ_JARVGN010000119.1 GCF_029762515.1 Methanocalculus sp.
CATTGGGGCTCTTCTGCAACTGCCTGCTTCTCAGGAAGCCACACCGTAAAAGTACTCCCCTCCCCCGGTCTGCTCTCCACGGTAATCCTCCCGCCATGAAGCTGGACATAACGTTGGGCGATAGGAAGGCCGAGCCCCAGCCGGTTATATTGCCGGCTCAGGGTATTCTGATCGGCGATATGGAATGGCTCAAAGATTTTTTCCTGTGCATGTACGGGAATTCCTATCCCGTTATCCCTGATCCCGATTGAATGGCCGCCATCGTCTCCATCATAGAGGAGGGATACCTTGCGGGGAGGTTCATTGAAACGGATTGCATTTGAGAGGATGACTGAAAAGACCTGGTAGAGGAGAGATGGATCTGCTGATATAATCAGGTCCTGTGGAATATCATTGGTTATTTCTGCATCCGATCCACACCCGAATGCCTCTATGATATCGTTGAGAAAGTCGTGGATATGGATTGTATCATAGAGCGGAGTAATCTTGCCGGAATCTACAAGCGAGAGTTCGAGGACCCGATCGATGATTTTCCTCTCCTGATCGATATTCTTCTGGCAACGGTGGAGGAGTTCGACAACCTCTTCAGAGAGGCCAAAGCCTTTTGGATCGGAGGTGAGGAGGCTGAGATAGCCCAGTGCCGGCTGGAGTGGTGTGCGGAGTTCATGTGAGGCGATCATGACAAAATCTGTCTTCCGTTCGATCTCGTCCTTCAGAGCATTCTGGGTTGTCACAAGCTCTTCAAACTGGGATCGGATCTCCTCTTCTGTCCGGGCAAGCCGCTCATTCATCTCAAGCAGGATGTTGTTTGAATCAAGAAGCTCCTCATTCATCGTCTCAAGTTTCCCTTCAATCCCCTCTGATTTCTCCGCAAGGAGGGTGACAATGAAGGCAATCGCCACAAAGAGCAGAACCCTGATCAGCCCCTCGGTCAGGTATCCGGCTCCTGCATAGGAGAGGAGCATGCCGAGATAGATTGCTGAAAGAAGAATGGAGAAGAGGAGACCATGTCGAGTATAGTAGATACAGGCGATGACTATCGGGATGTAGAAGAGGTTCTGAAAGATGAAATTGACACCTGATGCGAGCGCCAGAAACCCGATTATGATTGACAGCGTGGTTGTAACTGTAACAAGGAGGAGAGGCAGGTATTCATTCGCATTTTTCTTCATCTGAGTGTCCTGTATCCCGATCTCTATGCAAAAAAGAAGGATTGGATGAAGGGAGAATTATATCCTTCAACAGATCGCCCGGATGAGAGCGATCCTACATCTTCAGCATATCGCCGAGGAGCTGCTTGATCTCAATCCAGATGATCAGATCTGTCAGATCCTTATCCTTCACCCTGGTCTTCTTTTTGATGATGCCGAGGATACTTGAATCGTCATCAACGTCAGCTGCACCGGTTCTGTCGACCTGGTTCATCTCGAATGTCGAGACCGAGAGGACATCGTCGACCATTATCCCGACCTTCTTCTTTGTGATATTCTCGTCAAGAACAATGATCCGTGATTCCTCCTCAGGCCGATCGTTCTTTCTCATTATGTTCAGACGATCCTTTAGGTCGATGATGGTGGTGATCTCGCCCCGGAGATCGATGATTCCTTTGATATAGGAAGGGGAGTTGGGGAGGGCGGATATCCGGGTGTACTCCACCACCTCACGGACATCGAAGAGGTCGATCGCAAACTTCTCATCACCGAGGATGAACTCGACGACCTGAATCGACCCCGACATCACCTGGCTATCATCACTGTGCACGTCACTTGCCATGGTTTCATCCCCCTACTTCGCCAGTTTGAACTGCTGGTTCGCCTGGAGGGTCTTGTTTGCGACTGCGCTCACATTCTCAACCATCCGTGCAACCTCGTCGATACCGGCAGATGCCTCCTCGGTTGCGGCTGCCGCATCTCCCGCCTCACGAGCATTCTCATCAATGAGGCCGCTCACTTCATGAACGCTTGCTGTGATCTGCTCGACAGTTGCCGCCTGCTCCTCAGATGCACTGGCAACCTCCTCGATTGCACGGGAGATCTGCTCGACAGACTGGACGATCTCGTTGAATGCGACGATCGTCTTCTCCATCTGGTCGGATCCGGCATGAACAGCAGTATTCGCAGTTCCCATCGCCTCGACCGCCCTCTTTGCCTGCACCTGCAGCTCTCCGATCATGCTTGCAATACTCTCGGCAGATGATCCGGACTCCTGGGCAAGTGATTTCACCTCTGCTGCGACAACAGCAAACCCACGGCCCGCATCTCCGGCACGTGCCGCTTCGATTGCGGCATTGAGTGCCAGGAGGTTCGTCTGGTTGGAGATATCTGCAATGAGGCCGACGATCTTTCCGATCTGCTCCATCTGCTCGTTGATGCCTTTGATAATCTTGTCAACATCTGCCGCAGACTGGCTGATCTCTCCGATACCCTGCTCAGCGGCTGCAGCAAGCTTTGCTCCCTGCTTCGACTGATCGTTGGCATTCCGTGCAAGCGAGGCAACCGACTCGGCATTCGAGGTGACTTCCTCAACTGCTGCCGAGAGGTCTTCCATTGCCCTCAGCACCTGGATGGCTCCATTGTTTGCCTTCTCGGAGTTCTCGCTCACGTGGCCGGTGTTCTTTGCGATCTGCTGGGCACCGGATGAGACCTCCTCGATGCTGGCATTCGCCTCTTCAGAGATGGCAGCGAGTTCTCCCATCATCCGGTTTACTTCACCAATCGACTTTGAAACATTGGTGGAGACATTGTTCAGTGCCTTCTTCAGCCTCTCCATGTCGCCTTTTGCAGCGACATCATCTGAGAACCTGGTGCTGAAGTCAGCGTTTGCAAAGGAGTCAGAAACCCGGATCACTTCGTTCACCGGCTTGACAACCGCATCAAGGGTGTTGTTCAATCCATCGATGACTTTCCGGTAGTCTCCCTGGTGCTTCGATGCATCTGCACGGGTGGCGAGCCTTCCATCGACTGCTGCCCCGGCAAGCAGGTTTGCATCATCGATAAGGAGATTGATTGCATCGATACACCTGTTCACGCTATCCTTCAGTTCATTATATTCGCCTTTGAACTCACGGGAGATCTTCTCGGGGATATCACCTTTGCTGATCTTGTTCATCGCTCCGCCCATTCCTTTGATGGGCCTGACAACGGCGTCAAGAACGTTATTTAACCCCTCAATGACGAGCCTGAAATCGCCTTCATGCTTCTCAGCATCTGCACGGATGTCAAGCTTCCCTTCGATTGTGGCCTGGGCAAGTGTGTTTGAATCCTTGACAAGGAGTGTTACAGCAGCAAGACATTTGTTGAGGTTGTTCTTGATCTCTGCAAAGTCTCCCCTATAGTCGTCAGTGATCATCTCGGGAATCTGGCCGTCACTGATCCGGTCGATATATTCAGCAGCAACATTCAGCGGCCCGATGACTGCATCAAGCGTGTCATTGACACCGGTGATGATCTTTCTGAAATCTCCCTGGTGCCGCGATGCGTCAGCCCTCGTATCCAGTCTTCCATCGACTGCCGCTTCGGAGAGCATATTTGCATCCTCAATGAGGAGGTTGATCGCATTAATACACTTATTGAAGTTATTCTTGATCTCATTGAAGTCGCCTTTGTAATCATCTGTGATCAGGTCAGGAATCTGCCCCTCACTGATCCGGTCGATATATTCAGCAGCAACATTCAGTGGCCCGATAACCGCGTCGAGGATGTCATTGACACCATGGATCATCTGGGCATAATCGCCCTTGAACTTGGAGGCATCGCCCCTGACATCCAGCCTGCCCTCGCTGGCGGAATCACTGATCATATTCATCTCAGTGCCGAACTGCTGGATTATCGAGACAACGCCGCCAAATGCTCCCGCAACCTGTCCGATCTCGTCCCCGCTTCCATCAGTCTGCATGGTACCTGAGAGATCTCCTTCCTGGACACGCCTGCCGAGATTGACGAGGTCGCCCATTCTGCGTGCGATATTCCTCCCGAAGAGGACTGCGATTGCCCCGCCGATGAGGACAGCACCGATCACGATGATCAGGATCGCGTTCCTGATATCATTAATCGGCCCGGTAAAGTCGTTCCAGTCTGCACCTGCGGCAATATACCAGTCGAGGGGTTCATAGTAGGTGAATGCGACGATCTTGTCCTCGCCTTCCCAGTCATACCTGATGATACCTTCTTTCTGCCTCAGCATCTCCTGGATGAAATCATACTGGGTGAGGCTTTGTCCTTCAAGAGTCGGGTGCACAACTGCGGTGCCTGTTGAGTCAAGAACGTAGATATACCCGTTCTGTCCGATCACCGTTCTCTTGAAGTCTTCCTCTACAACTCCGAGTGTCGCATCTTCCTTAACTCCGGTGAAGAGGATACCGATCACCGCACCGCCCGGACCGCGGATCGGCTCATACGCAGTGATATAGTTGACACCAACGACATTTGCGGTTCCATAGAAGGTCTGCCCACGGACAACGACTGCGTCATAGACCTCCTGGGATACCGGTGTCCCGAGGGCACGCCTGCCATCTGCACCTATGACTGTTGTTGCAACACGGATCGCCTGGTTACCCTGCACCTGGAAGATGGTTGCTGCACCGCCGACCTGGTTTACCACACCATCGACCATTGCGTTATTATCATTCACAACAGTGACCTGGCCCGCGGAATCAACAAGAACCAGCTGTCCATTCTGGATCTGTGGCGTTCCATAACTCTGGAATTCGGCTCGAAGGACATTCAGGCCGACCTCAAGTATATCCATGGTCAGCGAATAGACGGCCTCAGCCTGTTTTGCGCTCTCACTGACACGAAGTTCAAACTCAGTCTCTACCTGATCTTCCAGAGCCCCGCTTGCACTATTATATGCAATGACGCCAAGGAGCACCGTCGGAATGATGACGAGTGCCAGACAGATGATCAGGATCTTCGTCCCGATCTTCATGTTGCCAATTTTTGAGGCTTTCCCTTCTTTCATAATCCATCTCCTCCAAACACACTGGCCGAAAGATATCGGCTCTCTCTCAATCGAAGCTGTTTTTGCCCTGCCGGGCAATTCGGCTTCCTAATATCCATGTTAATCCTGTATTTTCGTTTGCAATACATGGGATTAAATGTATGTCTAAAGGTAGTGGTACTAAAAAAACCCTTTGCTTTAGATGCTCATAACCACCGTTAGTGTCGGTTTGTATACTGCCGGTTTATGCCACTCTTGAATGGTGGATCTGGCTTTGGTGCCGGATCGGGAACGGGATTGAACGGCTCTGTTTCGGTTCACATGATCCCAAATTATTTCCCAAAAGAATTCCTACATAAGGGATGCCTATGCCAACCATTCTGATAATCGACGACTCATCCTTCCAGCGCACCATCATCAAAAAAACACTCAAAAATGAGAGCTATACCTGTATCGAAGCTGATAATGGGCGCCTTGGGCTTGAGATGGCGGAGAGGGAGAGCCCTGACGTTATTATCGTTGATCTGCTGATGCCGGATATGGATGGGATTGAGTTTCTAAAGGCAATACGGGAGAAGGCGATTACAATCCCTGTTATCGTCCTCACATCTGATATACAGGAT
>NZ_JARVGN010000011.1 GCF_029762515.1 Methanocalculus sp.
CAGGATGATCTGAAGGGTCTCGAGAAGGAGAAGAGAAAGGAGCGAAAAACAAACGCACAGCTCCGGGCTGTATCTCTGGAACCCGATATCCCGGATGAGGATCTCACCCGCCTTATCGTCAGGATGCTCTCCCATTACCGGGATAACCATGCAACCATCAACCGGATGATCTATGTCTGCATGCTCGGCAGCGCCAGCATCTTCCTCCTTGGAACCCTTGCGAGCCTTGAGTTCTTCCAGCTCACCTCAACCAGCCTCACCTTCACAATCGGCCCGGGGATCCTGCTCCTGCCTTCCCTCCTCATCACAACAGCAATAGCGATTGTCAGCCTGATCTCCTCGATCTACTTCCACCGGTTCGCAAAAGTCTGGGACGAGCGGATCGATGAGATCGATCACTCGGCAGCTCTCCTGAAACAAACACTGGAGAATGATGGACAATGATCCGGGAGGCCTCAGAATGACCGGACGGCGGACAGCGTACGAGATCTACTGGGAGATCCTGGTCTTCTGCAGAAAGCCGCAGTCATTCACCGGCATCATCAACCGGTGTGACCTTAACTCAAAGACCGGACAGGAGTACCTGGCATTTCTCATGGAGAAGAGCTACATCATCGAGGAACATGAGGGAGATAAGCGGCGGTACCTCTCGACAGACAGGGCAGAAGAGTATATCTCGCTCTTCAACTCGCTCTACCGGAAGCTCTTTGATTCTGCTCCGGCTTTCAAGCTGTGAGCAACCCGCTCTCAGAATTTGCAGATCCCCTCCACCTCCTCCCTGCTGTACCTCGGCAGGATCACGTCTGTCTTCCCCCTCGCCTGCCTGACCCTGAGATCGATAAGCCCGAGATCTGCCAGATTTTCAAGACGATCCATGAAGATCGAATATGCAATCTCCTCTTCTTCGATCAGATTGCCATACAGCTCACCTGAGATCAGGCCCCCGCCGCCTCTCTCTTCCAGCAGGTGGACCCGGAGGAGGATGGCACGTTCCTCTTCAGACAGCCCCTGTACCTTCTTCTTCAGGTGCAGCAGCCGGGCATCTCCATAGGCAAGGAGAATATCCTCCCTGAGCACCGCCCCTCTCCCCTCGTGTTCAGCTCTCAAAACCGACCTTTTCAGGAGATCGAGACCGATCCTGAGATCGCCTGCCATCTCCGTCTTGCTGACGATCTGATCCAGCACACCTGATGAGATCACGCCTGGTAGAACCCCCTCCCGCACCCGGAGGAAGAGGATCTCCCTGATCTCCTCTGCCGTGTAGGGGGGAAACGGGATCTCCTCGGAGCAGATAGTTAAAGAGACGGGCAGATCAACTATCCTCGAGAAGTCCAGCTGCATATCGCTCGTGGTCGTGATCACAGTGATTTTGCACTCCGGGAAGTCCAGGTGCATCCTGAAAAGTGAGGACAGGACCTCACCCACAGCATCATGCTGCACGAGGTGCTGGACATCATCAAGACAGATGAGAAGGATACTGGTTCTATCAGGAACAGCCTGTGCGATCGCACTCACAAGCTTTTCTGCCCGAATACCCGTTCTGGGTGGCTTCTTCCCGAACAACCGGGCATAGATTCCGTAATAGATAGCAAAAGGTGTCTGATCGGTCTGGCAGTTCAGGTAGATCGGCACGATTCCGTCGGTCTCCTCCTCAATCTCCCTGAAGAGATGCTTTACACTTGTTGTCTTCCCGCACCCGGATGGTCCCCGGCAGATAACATGTACCAAAGATGCCTCCTCCTGTCCCTGGCGGATCCAAAAAGCGAGCTCCGCAAGCTGGCTTTCCCTGAAGAGCACCTGATCCGGCATATAGTCAAACTCAAAGAGTTCCGGGTTTGTAAAGAGGGTCTGGTCAGAGAGGATGAAGTGCGGTACCATCTGGATCAAGGATGGTGAAACAGGCATAAGAAATGAAAGGGGTGGAGGGTGAAAGTGAAACACAGATCACATTGCCCAAAACGATACCGGAAGATCCCGGATCACCGGATCTGGCAGAGATGCCAGTGTGCAATGATCACACTGACGATGGTGAGCAGAATGGCGAAGATCACTGCTCCTGTCCAGTCGACGGATCCGATAAAGCCATAGGTAACCAATGCCCAGAGCAGGCCGCCGAGTATGCCGATGATGCAACCTTTACATCGGACCGGCTTTCGCATGTGGCTACATTCTGTCTTCGTATATATATCTCCTTGCCATCTTTTGATACACCAGTTAACGGTGATTCAACAAGATGACAGAATCAGCCAGTATTGGAGTTTATCACTCTCCGGAAACGGATGGGATCACCCCTGCCGTTCACCCGCCTACACCCGTGAGAGCCTCAGGATCAGCACCCAGATGATCAGAAAGAGGCAGAGGGAGATGGCGATCAGTACAGGCTGGCTGATCGCATAGGTGATCCCGGCAACCACCACCCCGGCGGCAACAAAGATCAAAACCGTTGCATAGAACCCCGGCCGTATATCAATCCTGCTTCCGGTATTGATGCTGCCTGCATATTTTCTGTCACTGAATGGCTTGAATGGCATCAGCCCGCTCCGGGTGCAGCAGTCTTCAAGGAGATGGAAGATCCCCCCGGTAAAGAGTCCGAGGAAGAAGAAACCGATGATGATGTTCCAGAATCCCATGAGATAGAGGACGGATCCGATCAGGAGGGTGAGGATCAGGGTATACACAACCACTCCCGGCAGCGTATGCATCGAGCCACGGTGAGCGGAGTTAAAGGGTTTTTCGAGAACCCTGTACACCAGCTTTGTTATCGGGATGACGATCGGCCGCATGATGAGGCTGAAGACGCGTGCGATACCATCCATGTAGTGGAGTTTTGAATCTGTTGCATCGGTATCGGGAAGGAGTGATCCGATGATCACCCCTGCGGTGAAGATCGCTACTGCCACCGGATGGATGAGCAGCCACGGAGCTGCAAGAAGGAGGGCGCTCCCCGTACTGATGGCGATATGGTCTTTTCCACGCATTCGTATACCAGAATGCTCTTGTATTTAATAAGGGTACACGCCCGGAGGGCGAAAGTATTCCGATCAGACAGAAAAAGAAGGAATCTGGCTGGTCCTCACAGGAACACCCGGCTCAGGTGTTCATCTCTTCCCGCTACTTCTGTCCGAGGGCACCGTGCAGGAACCGGGATATTTTGTCAAAGATTGAAGGCTGCGGTTCGGTATGGGTTATAGCCTCATTCTTCTGCACCACATTCTCTTTTGGGGTGCTCTGCGTGGCCGGTCTATCTGCTGTGTGCATGTAGGAAACATGCACAGGAGCCTGTTTCCCAAAATCCCCACCCCTCACATACTCACGGCTATAGATGTCGGGTTTTCCTGTTCCACGAAAGCTCAATTGAGATCCTGATTTTCCATATTCACGGCTGTAGATATCCTGTTGTAATCCGCTCTGGCTCATACGTGTTACTGGATTTACTTCTTTATAAATATTATGCAATCCCTTATCAAAAGGCTGTTTACATATTAATAAAAACAAATGTATCTCCTCTGTAGGTGGATTTTGGAGATGCAGGGGCTATCGGAACGATTATCCCCGGTGAATAGCAAGAAATGGGTATGCAGATCAGGACCAAAGATGCATCAGTACCAAATTATACCCTCCTTCTCATCTCCATCTCCCTTGCAACGTTCATGTCGGCTCTTGACGGCACCATCGTCAATATCGCTCTCCCGACGATCTCAGAGATCTTTTCTCTTCCGATGACCTCAGTGAGCTGGGTCGCGACGATCTACCTCCTCGTCCTGACGGGCTGTGTCCTCATCTTTGGAAAACTCGCAGATCGGATCGGCTTTAAGATCGTCTTCATCACCGGATTTTTCATCTTTACCCTCGGCTCTTTTGCCTGCGGTTTCTTCCCTGAACTCTTCAACTCATATGGCATCCTGATCGGATCCCGCATCATCCAGGCAATCGGGGGGGCGATGATCGTATCGATTGCGCCGGCTCTTGTTGCGGCATTCTTCCCGATGAAGATGAAAGGAAAGGCCCTTGGGCTGATCACGATGTTTGCTGCACTCGGGGCAGCCGTCGGTCCTGTCATGGGGGGGATGCTGACCCAGTACCTCTCCTGGAACTGGATCTTTTATATCAATCTCCCGGTAGGATGCCTCGCGATCCTGCTAGGCATGTACTCCATCCCGGCAACACCTCCTGCACTGAAGACGCTCTCTGCCTTTGATCGCCTCGGTGCAGTCCTGGTCTTTATCGGGATCGGCTTTTTGATCTATGCCGTAAGCCAGGGGGCATCGGTTGGGTGGACCAATCCGCATATCCTTGGTGCAGCAGCTATTTCGGCTATAGCCCTGATTTCTCTCCTCTTCCATGAACTCAGGATACCAGATCCCCTCATCGATTTCAGGCTCTTCACCAAACGCAACTTCCTCATTGCCAACCTGATGCTTGCCCTGACATATTTCCTCTTTGCGGGCGTCAACTACATCCTTCCGTTCTTCCTTGAGATCGTCCGCGGCCTCGATCCATCACGGAGCGGGATCATCCTCACTGCACTCTCAGGTGCGTTGATGGTCAGCGGCATCCTCTCGGGGATATTGATCAACAGGTATGGCAACCGGAGACTCTGTATCCTCGGTGCTTTAATCGTCTCTCTCGGATACCTGATGTTCATCATCTTCTCGACTGATATCTCAATCTCGTACATTGTCCTCTCTCTGGCTGTCCTTGGATTTGGGCTTGGATTCCTGGTATCTCCTGGCACAAACATGATTATGGGCATGGCATCCCGGGACAGGCACGGCATGGTATCAAGCCTCCTCAATGTCGAGCGGTTCGGCCCGATGACCCTTGGGATATCCTTTGTCAGCATGCTCTTCATCCAGGCGATCGTGTCAGTCGGGAAATACCGTAATGTCACCACATCCTCTCCAAAGGATCTGGTTATCGATGCCGTTTCCACGGGCTTTGATCTCGTCTTCCTGGTGATCTTCCTGATCTCGCTTGCAATACTCGCACTAGCCATCCTGAGCAAAGATGAGATCCACCCTGATAATGTGGATAGCGACGAGCCGGTCATCGTCGGGGTATAATCCTGAAGGATCCTTTTTTTCCCTCTCCTAATCGTTAAAAAAGGGTTAATTCACGGAGTAATTCGCCTCAGAGTCTCCGTTCCATCATCACAAAGGAGATCCCATGCTGCAAAAAGATCGGGTGATCGGGCACATTCCCTTTCCCGCAGGCAAATCCCGCCTTCAGAAAGAATGGCACCGAGGTATTCCTTGCGATTGTATGGATAGCCTGGAACCCTTTACCGGACGCATATGCAACCAGGGCTTCAATGAGCATCGTGCCACACCCCTTATCCTGCTCTTCCGGGAGTACTGCAATATGGCGGATCTCAAACTTGGATGAAGATCCAAAAATGGCGACAAGACCGCCGGTCACAACTCCGTCTTTCATGACAACACATTCATATTCATGGCAGATTTCTCCACTCTCCATAATCTCTCCTCCCCCGGTTCTGGCGAATTCGCGGAATGTCCGTGGAAGTCCAAGAGGTTTCCAGAGCACCTCCCAGAGGAGGCTGTCAAGGTGTTCCGATTCTTCCTGTGTGGGGGTGGTAATCAAGGTAATATGTGGAGTCATGCATGAGAAAACGGAGTTTCAATTCAGGTATTTCTAAAAGATAGACAATGAATCTATCGTCTATCACGAATAATACTTATTCAGGCATACAATGGCGTACAGATTTGCGGCCCGGATGGGGAAGACGCCCCGGTCATTCATCAGGGAGATCCTCAGGGTAACGAAAGACAGATCCATCATCTCCTTTGCGGGCGGACTTCCAAATCCCGCTCTCTTTCCAGTAGATGCCATCAAAGAGGCTGCGATCGATGTACTGACAGAAAAACCCACAGAGGCTCTCCAGTACTCAACAACAGAAGGCTATCTTCCCCTCAGGGAATGGATATCAGAACGATACCAGAAACGTGCCGGGCTATCCATTCCACCGGAAAATATCCTTATAACAAATGGATCCCAGCAATCCCTCGATCTCATAGGAAAGATCTGTATCGACAAAAAAAGCCCTGTTGCCATCGAGAAGCCCGGATACCTCGGTGCAATTCAGGCATTTTCACTCTATGAACCTCAATTTCACCCTGTCGGGCTCGAATTGGACGGGCCTGATATCGCCTGCCTCGAGGAGATTGTCAGGAGATACTCGCCACAGATCTTCTATGGGGTTCCCAATTTCCAGAACCCATCAGGCATCACCTACTCAGATGAAAAGCGCCGGGAAGTCGGGGAGATGCTCTCAGGCACCGACACTCTCTTCATAGAAGATGATGCATATGGAGAACTCAGGTTTAGGGGAGACGATCTTCCCCTTGTACACCAGTTCCTTCCGGAGAATGGTATAATCCTGGGTTCATTCTCAAAAATTATCGCTCCGGGGATGCGAATGGGCTGGATTGCTGCACCGCAGGAGATATATGAAAAGCTCATCACCGCGAAACAGGCCTCAGACCTCCATTCAAATTACTTAAGCCAGCTGATCATTCACCAGTTTCTGGCCTCCCATGATATCGAATCCCATCTCCGGCTGATCCGGGACTCATATCGAAGGCAGCGGGATTGCATGGTGAAAGCAATGGAGGAGTTCTTCCCGCAGGAGGTCACGTTCACCCGCCCGGACGGCGGTATGTTCCTCTGGGCAACCCTGCCGGATGGCATCTCATCGATCGATCTCTTTGAACTCGCGATCCGGAAGAAGGTGGCATTTGTTCCGGGGAATCCTTTCTACACTGATGGTGGTGGCTCTTCATCTCTTCGATTGAATTACTCGAATGCAGATCCTGACTCTATAATTGAAGGCATCCGGCGGCTTGGAGAAGCAATGAAAAGCCTGATCGGGTAGGTCCAGGGGTGCATGCTCCCTATGGCGTATTTTGTATTAGGGTATATCACAGAAGGCCTGATTCAGGATCCTCGGGTGCGTCAATCCGGTTTTCTGTCTCCCCGCCCCCAACCTTGCTCGTCTGTGAGAGATTGGCTGCAAGCAGGCTGAGAAAGAGCGATCCCGTGATTGCACCGTCATCCATCTCTCCACTTGCTGCCATTGGGAGATCCCTCTCCATCAGCTCCCGGATTATCCCGACTGAGAGGTGTATCTGATCCACCCGGGACGCGAGATCAAAGATCTCCCTCGCATCCACTCTCATTGAACTCAAAATCAGCCGTCTGCCTGCCCGTCTCAACTGGCATCTCAGGGTGGGACGATCGATCAATCCCATTTCAGCAGAAGAATTGAGCTCTTCAGCCTCCTCGCCCGCAGATCTGACATCCTTGAAGAGATATGTCATCAGACCGCCGGACTCGTCGGATCCGGATAAGATAAGGCGATCTCCCCATGTGAAATGATCGGTGAGATAGGTGGGGCTGTCATACCTGCTGCTCTCATAGGGCAGCGGATAAATAAATGGTAATCCACTCTCCTGCAACGGGGCGAGCTCATCACAATCGGCATCCCCACAACCGCCCATCTGCATCATCTCCTCCGGATTGATGAGGAGGATTATCTCGTGCGGCTCCTCTTCACGCATCGCCACTGAAAGCACTGTCAGGGCAACCACGGAGAGATCACAGGGCGGTTCCGGCAATCTCTGTACCATAATGGGGATGCCTGAATCTTCCTCGATGATGAGGATGGCTCCATATATCCTGAGTGGATCAGTGGGAGTGCCTGCCAGAGTGAATGGATAGGCGATCCGGCGGGCACCTGTTGAGAGAAAAGAAAAGATCGCCTGCTGCCCGCCTGTATTACTGCCGATGAGTGAACGAACCTGGCAGGGTACACCGGATATGGGAACAGGGGATGCCCGGATGCCCTCTCCGGAAGATTCGGTTTTGCTCGTAACCGGGGGTTTATGGCCAGTTATTGGAATGAGTGCTGCATAGATCTCCTGCCCGCATTCCGGGAACGCTTCTTTCAGGCTTAAAAGAAGTGCCTCTTCTTCCTGAAGTGGCTCATCCGGAGATGTAGCGTCCGGGTAACCCTCGTCTGCTTCCAAGGGGATGTGCTGAATGGGAGCATCTGAAGGTTCCACGATCCACGTAACTGCCTTCCTCTCCTGCCTCTTCTTCGCACCTTTTGGGATCAGGCCCTCCTCCTCAGTCAGTCTCCCGATATAGCTACTCACTTTCCGGGGGGATTTGGTGGTGCGATCATATCTGCTTGTTGAATGGTAGACATAGGGTTTACCTGAGATGTACTTGATCTCAAGGCATTTCACTCCCTTCTCCCGCTCTCTTCTGAGCCAGGCAGATACCCATTCATCCATCATCTTCTCTTTAGGGATTATGTGTATATAGATCTTTCCTCGTCCCTGCAGGGGGCCTGGATCAGGCATCTCTCTGAAAATGTAACGATTGGGGCGGATTCCCCTCATCCCTCGTGCAGAAACCGGGAGCAATCATGGGAGTTTCTTCTCCATCCCTGCCGGGCATCTATGTATATATCAATGATGAGGATCAACTGTACCGTGAAGGCATCCCGGGGAGCAGCTCACATATGGTATTCAACCGCCTTTTTGGAGTAAATATTCAGAACCTCGCGGAAAGGGGAAAATTCGATCGGATCTCCGCAATGATCAATCAGGATGATCCCGAAGTAAAACTTGAAGCAGTATCTGTACTCGCAGCCTTTGGAGGTGAAGCATACAAACACCTCGCTGTCACTCTCTCGGAACTCATATCCCCAACCGAACAGACGCAGCTCGTGCGTGAAGTCTACTTCATGCTTGCAGACGATCCCGAGGCCATCGTCAGGTTTATCCTGGTCTCCCCGGAAAATATCCGGACTATACTGAGGAAATATATCATATCCGAAGGGAAACCTGACCTCTTCACCATCCATTCACTCTCAAGGAGAAAAGATCCGGATCTCAGGCAGGCGGCTATTGCCACCGCCGACACTCTTGGAAAGGAGGGGTTCGATATTATCTTATCCGGGCTCTTTGACCGGGATACGGATGTGGCAGCCGAATCCGCATCCATTCTTGAACGTCGCGATCTCGTTCCTGATACTCCAAAAGAAAGGGCACAGTACCTCTATGTCAGAAAGAAGTGGAATGAACTGGTCCATATCGGGAAGGCAGGCACACCAATCCTCCTCCGTACACTTAAAGATGGAGATCAGCCGACCAGGCGTGCTGTCATCAAGGCCCTTGGAAAATCAAAAAATCCCGAGATGTTGCTTGTCCTCCATCGATATCTCGGCGATCCGGATCCCCTGATCGTCGGCGATGTAGTTGCGGCAATAGCCGAGATTGGCGGTCCTGAGGCTGAAACCACACTTGAAAAGTGCCTCAATGCACGCTATCCCCTTATCCGCATGGAAGCGAGCTGGGGTCTCCAGCGGATGGGCTGGAAACCAAAGAACGATCAACAGCGGGTCATGTCTCTCCTCGCCCGGGAGGACTGGGCCGGGCTTGCTGGTATGGGAAAGAACGCAATTCCGGCACTGATCAATGCACTCAGGGAGACTCACTCTGCGGTTCGTGCAGGTGCAACCGAGACCCTCAGGAATATCGGGCCAACAGCAATCCATGCACTCCGCCAGGTGGCAGCATCTTCAGACCCGCTCCTTGCGAAGGTGGCACGGAACGCACTTGCCGAGATCGAGAAGAAGAACCAGCAGTTAATGGCAGATTCACATGCAAAGCCGGTCGACAGCAGGAAGTATAACGATGAACTTGCTGCTTCCCTCAAGGCACGTGAAAGCTTCAACAAGGTGCGAAAACAGTCGGGGAAGCCCCAGCCGGCAGTGCGTGAAGAGGCGGTCAAACCTCCGGCTCCGGATCTCTCAAAGAAAAAGTATGCCGACGAACTCGCGGCATCGGTAAAGGCGCAGGAAGAGTTCAGGAAACAGGTTCCGCAGAAGCCGTTTCAGGTTACTGAAAAGCCGGTTCCTGTTCCGGAAGCGGCCAAAAAGGATCTCGAAGTCAATGACATCATCCTCAAAGGCCTCAATGAGGCGCTCAGGAAGATGTATGGGGATATCGGCCCCCGCGTCCCGATGGGTGATGAGGTTGAGATCAAACCGAAGAAGGAGGCCGAGGATGATGTCGCCCTGACAGAGAGTTCGGTTAAAGCCGACCCCGCTCCAGAACCTCTACCCATTCCAAAGAAGGAAGAAGAGGAGGAAGAGCCCGAAGAGAAGGATAATTTTGATAAGCTTGTCGCCTCTCTCTCTGATCGCGATACCAATATCCGTATCTCTGCCTGCTATGCCCTGCGGCTCTACCGGGAGCGGGCTGTTCCCCCGCTCATCCGGGCTCTCCACGATCCCATTGCCTCGGTGAAGGTTGCCGCGATCGAATCGCTCGGAGAGATTGCAGATCCCGAAGCCAAAGAACCCCTGATGGGCTGCATCAGGGATGATGAGCCTGATGTCCAGATTGCCGCTGTTACAGCCCTTGGTGGCTACATGGATGATGACGTCATTCGCATGCTCGTCACTCTACTGGGACACGATCACTACCGCATCATTACCGCCGCCTCCGATGCCCTGGTGAAGATCCGGTATCCGGCTCTCCCGGTGCTCGCTGGCGCATTGAATCATACCTTCATGCGGATACGCACCAATGCCGCTGCCACCCTTGGGAAGATGGAAGATCAGGATGTCGTTCCGATCCTGATGAAGTTCCTTGAGGATCCCTCTGAGGAGATGCGGGTTGCTATTGCCAAGGCGCTTGCACGTGTCGGGTACCCCGCACTCCGCCCCCTTGCCGAGATGGTCGTTGGCGGTTCACGCCTCCAGAAACTGACAGCCCTCGATACACTCGGCAGGATGAGCGAGGATGAGGCAACTGCTGCCATCCGTCCGGCACTAGGAGATCCAGATCAGGGTATCAGGATCTTTGCACTCCAGATGATCCGGAAAAGGGAATCACTTGCTCTCTGGAGGAGTGCATGGGCAGAACAGCTGGGAGGGGCTGTGCCAAAGCCAAAAGGCATTCCCAAGCTGAAGAAAGATGATAAAGAGCTGTACGAGCAGAGCGGTGGAGAGCAGGATGTCCATACTCTCATCCAGGGGCTGAAAGACAGCAATCGCAATGTCCAGTTTGCAGCAGCAATGAAGCTCACGGTCATGGGAAGGCCGGCAATCGAGGAGCTCTTAAAAGCAATCAAGGGCGAATCTCCCGAGATCAGGGCGCTTGCAGAAGAGGTTATTGGTGAGATGCGCGAAGTAGCAGTCGAACCGCTCCTTGATGCATTATATGATGAGAGCTCGGTCGTCCGTGCGATAGCGGCACGGAACCTCGGGCGTATCGGTGCAAAGAAAGGTTTTGATAGCCTCCAGAGGGCTTTTGAGACCGAACAGGATACGGAAGTCAGGGCGATCATCGTCGAGGCTCTCGGCTACATCGGCAGCGGTGAGGTGGTGCCGACACTGAAGCGGGCACTCCATGACCGTGACGAGGAGGTGAGGCTGGTTGCAGCCCGTGCCCTTGGATATATCAATGACAGCTCTGCTGTGGAAGCACTCATGAGCGCTCTTGACGATAACGACACCCGTATCGCCGAGGCAGCACTCACTGCCCTGAAAGATCCGGACGGCACCCCCCAGGAGCACCTTGTCAGTGCGATGAGGGATGCGGGAGGTTTCCGGAACAAGAGTATCTCAAGTGCCCTCACCTCAATCGGCTGGAAACCTGAGACAGAGGAGGAAGAGGTCTGTTTCCTCATCTCAGAGAACCGCTGGTTTGATATCGAGAAGATGGGTGCATGTGCCATCCAGCCGATCGTTGATACGCTTCAATCAGGGACCCTTGAGGAGCGGATCGAGGCGATCAAGACGATCTCCCATATTGGCGGTTCCGCCGCCGTCGGTGCACTTATCCCCCTCCTCTCTGACGAGCATATCATGGTCCGGAAGAAGGCTGAGTATGCATTGGTTGATCTTGGTGAACTCTCACTTGAGCCCCTGAATGCCTTAATCGGCGAGGAGAAGGGTCCTCTTGATAAAACCATCCAGAGGATCCAGAAACAGATCGAGTCAAAGCGCCTCACTGAGGGCGGCCCAGCCGGTATCGGAGAGACAGATTTCGATATTGCAGAAACAGGAACAATCGAATCTATCCTGTCAGGCGCTCCTGTCTTCGAAGAATCATACCCTGTGCCCGGCTTATCTGATGAGGCTGCCCCCGGCTATGCTGATGCCGAAACTCCTGAAATCCCGGCTGATGCATCTGACGAAACTCCCGGAATCGCTCCGGAAGAGATGCCTGGGGAAGCGTCCATCTCTGCTGCTGATATCCCGCCTGAAGCGGATGAATCACCTGAGCCATCTCCTGATGATGCCATGACAGAAACCCCGGAGACAACTCCCTTCGAAGATGACGATGGCATCCCCTCTGTTGACGACATCTCCTTTGAGATGGATGAACCCCTTGAACTCTTTGATACTCCATCCGCCGGGGAGGGATCTGAGCCACTGAGTCCGGCGTCACCTGAACGCGATACCGGAATCTCCGCTCCGGATGAATCTTCTCTTGAGATGGATGAATCCCCTGATGCCTCCAAACCTTCTCCCGAGGCAGAAACTCCCTCTCCCGGAGTTCCCGAAGGGAAGAGAAAGGGCTCTCCTGAAAATGAACGCGAAGAGGAATAAATGGAGGAAGACTCCGCTTACCTATCCTCTTCTTGTAACGACTCTTCCTGCGAGAGCCCGATCCAGAGCGTGTAGCAGAGGATGATCATCACGATCATGAAGGGGAACGCGGCGGTGATCGCCATCTTCTGGAGGGCATCAAGTCCCCCTGTCAGGAGGAGGGTGATCGCAACCGTAGAGAGCGAGAGTCCCCAGATCACTTTCTTATAGAGTGGCACTGCCAGGCTTCCGCCGGTGGTGAGGGAGCCGAGGACAACCGTTGCCGAGTCCGCCGAGGTGATAAAGAAGATCGAGAGGAGCATAATGGCAATCAGGGAGAGGACTCCGGCAAGCGGGTAGTGTTCAAAGAAGACAAAGAGTGCAAGCGATACATCCTCTCCGGCAACCGAGGCGAGATCGACGCCCCTGTTCAGCTGGAGGTAGAGGGCTGATCCCCCAAAGACCGAGAACCAGATGAAG
>NZ_JARVGN010000120.1 GCF_029762515.1 Methanocalculus sp.
GGATTGATGGCGTTTCTGGCGATATATGTGATCACCTGCCGCTTCTTCTCCTCAGATCGCGCCTTCCTCTGTTCCGAGGTGAGATGGATCTCTCCTTTCTCGATAATTGCCCGCGCAACTGTCTCGAAGTCGGTTGTCTTGAATACCTTTGTCAGGTTTTCGTCTGCTACCCTTTCTGCGTGGGCTGCATTCTCATAGACAAATCCGGCAGCAACCACATCTTCGATCTCGATCTCCTCCCCTTCACGGATCTTCTGGGCAAGGTCGGGATCGACAAGGATCTCAAACCGTTCGCCATGTGATTCAAGGCGCGCAACAACGGCGTTATCGAGGGAGATCATCGTTTTTCACCTCACTGCTCAAATGCTTCGACGCAGACTGCAACTTCTTCAGGTGCCATCTTCCTGAAGGTGCCCGCCTGAAGTGAGGCAATGCCGATCTCAACGGTGTTCACATCAAACTTTCCTTCGGTTGCGGCATGGAGTGCTTTAAGCCCAAGCAGAATCGCCTCTTTGCAGGAATGTTCGGGATTGTACTCCTCTTCAAAGACTTTCATCACTGCCGGCCTGCCGATTCCGATACCGGTTGCCTTGTACTCAAGCAGGGTGCCTGAGGGGTCAGTCTCAAAGAGATGGCATGTGCCATCTGCAATACCTGCGATCAGGAGTGCCGTTCCATAGGGGCGGGCGCCGCCGAACTGTGTGTAGGTCTGCATATGGTCACAGAGCTTCTTGGAGAGCGTCTCGACATCGATCGCCTCGTCATAGGAGACGCGGTTGATCTGTGACTCGATTCTGGCGCGATCCACAAGGGCGCGGGCATCGCCGACAAGGCCGGAGGATGCAACCCCGATATGTGCGTCAATCTGGAAAATCTTCTCGATTGATGAGGGTTCGAGCAGTTTTGAGCTGACCCGCTTGTCGACGATCAGGACGACTCCCTCTTTGCATTTGATCCCGACAGCAGTTGTTCCCCGCTTCACTGCTTCACGTGCATACTCGACCTGGTAGAGGCGGCCGTCCGGACTGAAGACGGTGATCGCCCGGTCATATCCCATCTGGTTTGGTTGTGGTTGCATGAAACTTCTCCATATCGTCTTTCGTGAGATATACTAATTCCTGACCTTTCATATCTCTTCTGATAAGGTCAATCTTTCCATCGGCATACATGATGCCGCTCTGTTCCCCGGAATTGATGGTGCAGGTGATCGGATCGCCCTGCTTTTCCGGCCGTATCCTCTTTCTGAGAGCTGCAATTGTTCCCGAAGTGGCGATGGTGGTGAGGCGGACCTGTGTTCCGTTGATGGATCTGATCGCGGCAATTGCGCAGCAGAGCTCCTTCTCCCGCCCCCTCCTGCATCTCACAATCAGGTACTCTCCCTCCCGCAGGATCGTGGCGGCATGAACCTCTGCGGCGATACAATCGCCATAGAGTGAGGTGACACTGTCTGCGATCGCATAATAGAGTTCCCGGATATCACAATCAGGATCAGACGGCATGATTCTGGTAAGGACATATCTCCGGTTTTCCCGGAGGGTGGGGGAGAGATGCTTCATGAAATCACCCGTGGACGGGATGTATCCAGAAAGAGATCGGGAATTGTTCCAAGAGCTGTAACCGTCTCCTCCTCTGTCATCCCAAAGAGTGAGGTCAGAAGGATCATTTCTCCGACAGTCCGCTGGCCGAGGATTGATTTTGCCCCGCTCCCGATTGCAAAGGAGAATCCAAACTTTCTCTGGAGGAGAAGGAGCTCGGCGTACCTCGCAAGCACCTTCTGCCGGGAATGCCCCTTGCAGGAGATGATCTGGCTGATATCGAGGTGCACCGCGATCCGTTTCTCTGCGGCAAGCTTTGCCGACACCTGGTCGAATGCATTCCTCTGTGATCGATGCAGATCGGTGATGAGATGGAGCCCTGGTGTCTTCAGGAGGTTCCTGTTAAAGGATGCATCGCCTGCGGCAACCCCGATGATCGCCCGCTTCTTCTGCCGGATTGCGTTTGTGACTGCCTTCATTGTGCCTTCGGTTACGATCACTCCCTGCAGAATCCGGACACCATGGTATTCGCATGGGTGGTGGTTGACTGCAATGATTGTGTCAAAACCGCATTCGCGTGCGGTCATTGCCATGCGTTGAAGTGTCGAGTCACCCTCGGGAAAGGGATGGATGAAAGCATCCGTGACCGTCATAAAAGAAAAGTGGGGTTATTTCCCCTGGTTTTTATGTGAGCGGATACTTGGACGTGTCTTTTCGGTACCGGTACCCTTGCGGCGCATGCCACGGCCTTTCATTCCGGCCGAGGTCTTGCCACGGAATACACGGTTCTTCTGGTCGCAGATCCAGTTCAGCGTCTTGTCGCTTCTGATGCCGGGGTGGCTTCGATCGACAAGGATCACTTCATAGTATTTCCTGACCCCGTCTTCTCCAACCCAGTATGAGTTCAGAACTTCCATGTTCGGGTAGCGCCGTGCAGAACGCTCTTCTGCCATCCGCTGGATGCTCTTTCCGGCGGTGGTGCGGGCCATGCCCATCCGTGCGGTTCTTCGCCCGCGGACATATCTTGACTTTCTCCGGCCACCACGGCGTACCTGGGCGCGGACAACGATGATACCCTGCTTAGCCTTGTATCCAAGGGTGCGGGCGCGGTCAATCCGCGTGGGGTGTTCGATCCGGACAACGGATCCTTCACGCCGCCATTTCTGCATGCGGTGCCAGAGGAGTTTCTTTACCTCGGTCTCGTCAGGCTTTTTCCATGCCTCACGGACATACGAATACATTGATCGTGACATTTGTCTACTCCAGGTTCGGCTTACTCGTTTGAAGCCACATTCCTTGACGGGAGGTATCCCGTGATCTTTATACTTCAACTCCTGCGAACTTAAAGGATGCTGGTTATGCAGCACTCTTCTCTTTGGAGAGGACCCTGATACCCTCGATCCGGGTTTCCGGGTACTGCCCGGACTCATCCTTCTCAGCGGACTTTACCATGTCCCAGATGGTCAGGAGTGCAACCGAGACACCGGTCAACGCTTCCATCTCGATACCGGTCTTTCCATAGGTCTTCACGGTGACTGTTGCCTCGATATACTCCTCAGTCTCCACAAAATCAACAGATACTCCGCCGACCGGAAGGGGATGGCACATCGGAATGATCCGGAATGTATCCTTCACTGCAAGAATTGCGGCAATCTCGGCGGTTGCAAGGACATTTCCTTTCCGTGTAGTCTTTTCAGAAATCGCCTTCAGCGTCCCGCTGCTGAGATAGATCCTCCCCTGTGCGGTTGCTTTCCTGTGAACATCGGGTTTTTCCGTGACATCGACCATCCGGACATGGTCGCCGTCGATATGGGTGAATTCAACCATACAATTTCAGTCTCCATAGAGTATCTGTGCAATGAACAGAAGAAGATCGCTTGCGATCAGCCCGTCACCAACTGACTGCGCCGCTTCCTCCCCGGCACGGCCGGTTGCATATGCGGCGACTGCTGCTGCCTCGAATGCGGGCATCCGGCAGAAGAGGGCGGCTGCGACTCCTGCCAGGATATCGCCTGTACCGCCGACCGTCATCGCCGGGACTCCCGTCCTGTTGAACCGGATCCGTCTGCCATCACTAATGATATCGGTCTCTCCCTTCAGGAGTATCGAAGCCGATTCCGGGCAGGCATCCCGGACAACTGCCGCATCCTTTTTTGGATCTCCAGCAGGCTCTCCCTCAAATGCGCGGGCAAACTCGCCTGCATGCGGGGTATAGATCGTCTCCCCGCCCTTTGGCAGGGGGAGGCGGAGCGCATCGGCATCGATGACGGCGCGCTCTGCGGCCGCTGCCACCCTGAGGATGACATCATGGCTGTCAGCCCCAAGCCCGGGACCGATCACCACTACATCAGCTTCCCGTGCAGCGCGGATCAATTTACTGCTCTCCTCTTCTCCGATGATTCTGCCTGAGAGTGGGATATGGATAAGATCCGGACAGTCAAGGGCATTCGGGCTTGCCACAAAGACGATATCTGCCCCCGCACGGAGTGCGGCAAGCCCTGCAAGGTATGGCGCACCCTGGTACGGGCCGCCGCCCACCACGAGCACCTTTCCGCCATACCCCTTATGGGCATTCTCCGGCTTCTTCGGAATGGTGAGGAGGTCGCCAGGTCCCGTGAAGCACTCGGCTTCGATTGGGATTCCGATATCGGCGATGGCTGTATGGATCCCCTTGCTCCGGTGGAATGTAAGGATCGCATCTGCGGAGATACCCGGGGTCGGGAGATCTGCTGAGAGGATATATGCGGGAGAGTCGTTTGCCAATGCAACGCAGGATGTGATCGGTTCGCGGAGGCTCCCGCCCGCTCCGGTGCCAAGCAGGCAGTCAAGGATCAGATCCGCAGATGCGAAGAGATGGGAGAGGGCATACACATCCTCTTTGCAGGATACCTCATGGAGGGGGATGCCGCATGAATGAAGTGCCCGGAGATTTGTTTCCAAATCCCCTTTCCGCTCACCTGATACGTAGATACAGGAGCAGTCCGTATGGCGGGCGAGATGCCGTGCAGCAACAAACCCGTCACCACCGTTATTTCCCCTTCCGCAGAGGATGAGCACCTTTTGTGGCAATTGCTCAAGAACCTGCTCCGAAAGTGCTCTTCCCGCATTCTCCATCATCTGACGGGTGGAGACACCAAGTGCTTCTGCATTCTTCTCGATCGCCTGCATCCGGAGTATGCTGATCGGTTCTTCTTCAGCCTGTGCGGTTATCCATGATGGCATGACACACCATTCTTCTATTGGGAGATCCTAAACATTAGTGTATGGCTTTTACTGACGATCTCCTGGAGGCTTCGGAGATCATCAGATCTGCTGAATCTGTCACGATCATCTCGCATATCGATGCTGACGGCATCGCAAGCGAGGCAATTTTGAAAGAGGCGATCGAGCGGGAGAAAACCCCCTGTGAATCCGTCTTCCTCAGGCAGCTTGAACCATTGATGATGAAATGGGTTCCAAAGGACGACTCATTAAAACTCTTTGTCGATCTGGGTGCAGGACAGCAGAACCTGATCGAAGAGCACGGGCTCTCCTATGACGAGGTGCTCATCCTCGATCACCATATCGGCCAGCCTGCAAAGATAGAATACCGGCAGGTGAACTGCCTTCCGTACGGGATTACGAAACTCTCAGCCGCAGGGATCGCTTACCTTGTGGCACGGGAGATGAATGATGCCAACCGTGATCTCGCAAAGCTCGCAGTTGTCGGAAACGTCGGCGATATGATGGCGCGTGAGGGGTGCGGGCTCATCGGCCCTGCCCGTGAGATCGCGCTTGACGGTGTGGAGGCAGGCAATGTCATGGCAATATCCCACGATCTCAACTGTTATGGCCTCTCCACGCGCCCGGTTCATATCTGTCTCAGTTACAGTGATGATCCCGTTCTGCCGGGGATCAGCAATAACCCCAATGGAGCGCAGATCTTCCTGGAACGTCTCGGTATCCGGCTCCGTGATCCTGAAGGCCAGTGGCGGGTCTGGGAGGATCTCTCCCCTGAAGAGAGGAGAACGATCGCCTCGGCACTCG
>NZ_JARVGN010000121.1 GCF_029762515.1 Methanocalculus sp.
TTGGATTATCCTGAGCTTTTTCAAGATATAAACAAGCGGATGGACCATCTCAGGAGTTTTTACCCATTTTTCAAGATCTATACTGCTTCCTCCGGGAAAAAACAGGACTATGATACAGCCTATGTTGCCCTTGACCTGCTGACCCTTCTCATTGAGAAAGGAAGACTTCAGGGACGTGCCGTGCCGATAGATGAGATTGAGAGTCATATCGGGTGCATGATGAGGGAGATGTACCCCAACCGGGAGTTTGATTGTCAGGCCGTTGCCCGGGACGTTCTTGGCCTTCTCGAAACCGACACACAGGGGATGCTCTACCACTTCCATTACGTGGATCCAGTACGGAAAAAGCCAGTTGACCACTACCTCCACTTCGTCGAGTATGATGTCAAGGAGAAAGCTTATCGTATCACCGACGACGGGCTCACGTTCATGATCAGCACCAAGGAGCTCCCCGAAGAGTCCAAGATCTCGATCACACTGATCCTGTTTAAAAAACAGATCGAGAGCGGCTCTTTCAGGAATGCCTTGCACACCTTACGTGATCTAAATCTTGAAGTGCAGCTAAAAAAACGGAAAAAACAGGATCTTCTTGACAAAATCATGTACGGTGATCCCGACGTCATCGAGGAATTTGAAACCTATACACACGGAGTACTCTCCCAGCTCGAACAAGAGGATGAACTCTTCACTCAGGTACGAAACACTCTCAGGGATCTCTCGGAAAACCGTGAAAAGATTGTCGAAAATCCCAATCTCGTGGGAAAAGAGGAAGATTTCATTATCATAAAGGAGATCGCAACCGAACTCGAATACGGATATGCACTTCACAACAGCCTTCTGAAAGATTACACCGATTTTCCGGGAGAATATGAGCGGATCTGCCGGATCAGGATAAAATCGCTATTCGAGAAGAGATACCAGTTCCAAGAGGCACTGGAAAACCATATTCGCGAAAATCTTTCAAACGATGTCCATATTGTGGAAATGCACCCCTTGCTTCTTCCTACGTTCCAAAAACAGTTCACCCTTTTCAAAATATTCGAACCACAGGCCATACCGGTAAATAAAGAAGATCCATCTGAGACCAGATCAAAAGAAAAATACACTGGTGGAAAATCCATCGAAGAAATCGTAGAAGAACGACAATTAGCAAATTTCAAGGTTTACGCATATTTTTTGATCACTGCTATTGAAAAAGACGGAAATATCGATCTCGCTGCCTATCTCGATAATGTCGAGAAAATTCTGGGAGTAGAGGGGATTGAGAATGTCGACCTTATACCATTTCTCATTGATTTAAACAGTGGATCCGAGATTCGCCTGCACACCAATGCGTCCGGAGACACGGAGATCGCAGCTCCATTCGAAACCCACTTTAATCTCGCTCATCTGAGAGAATCGAAAGGAAACAGTGAACCAATCGAGGTGGCCCTCCGTGCGGCTTGTGAAACTGCAAATCTTCCGTTCCAAAGCCTTCGGGTAATCGCTGATCCACGTGAGCGTGTTTCTATCGGTGGAAAAAAGAACATTTACATCTCGAATATGGAATTCATCGGTGAGTAAAACAATGCATTATTCACGGGAAAAACTTGGTATTGCTCTGGATATGCTCAAAATCATGCTGGAAACCCAGTCGATTTCGAGAAGTGATTATCCGCGTGAATTCATGCGGTACGATCAGGAACCTGAGGTCAGAGAAGCACTTGACTTTCTTACGGAAAAACTGGGACTTCTCATATGTGGATATCAGGATGCCCTGTATTTGTGTCCTGAGATCAATAACCGGGCCTTCCAGCTCTCGAACACAGATATCAAAATCAATCTAGGCAGGGGATTCAAGAATCCCGAGATGTACACGGTATTCTTTGTCATGCACGTCATCATCACGGAATTTTACCGGGAAGCTGTAAATGACACATTCCGTCAGAAACTCCCCAAAGACCAACTTCTCGAAACAGTTGATAAAAAAGTCAAGGCGATGTCTGAACTTGAAGATCTGGACAGTATCAGTGAAAAATATCAGTTTAATTTCAAGACGATCCACGATGTTTGGGTCAGTCTCCCGAGAACGGAATTTAAAGATGACTCCGATGAGATAAAACAAAGAGGAACAAGTTCGAAGGTTGCCATGATCAATGCCACGGCCAGGTTCATGATGCAGCACGGACTCGTTGAAGAGCACGAGGATGCAATTTATCTCACCGGTCGCTGTAAGGCGATAATTTTCGAGGCATACAACAGGAACGAGATACAGGTAGGAATTTCCAACTTCATTGAAGGGCTTGCAAGCCCGGAAGGTAGCGAAGATGCCTAAATTACGAAGATTAAGGGTAATCAATGCCCAGTTTAACGACGGTAAAGGGATTTATCAAGATTTCCGCATGCCGTTTTATGGGTACAATGCCACATATGAACTGGTGAACGGCGGGGGAAAATCAGTCCTCCTGATGTTGCTCATGCAATGCATCCTCCCAAACACTGCATTGGTTTCTAATAAACCATTTAGGGATATGTTTGTTGGCGGGGATACAAACCGTACTACCCATGTTTTGGCAGAATGGGAACTCGATGAGGGTGTTTCGGAAGACAAATATCTGTTAACCGGATTTTGCGCCAAAAAAAGGCAGAATCTTGATGAAAATACCAGGAACGCCGAAGTCCAGTATTTCAACTATATCCATCTCTACAATGAGAAAAACGACCTTGATATCCACAATATCCCCCTATGCTGGTGGGAAGGCGATGAGTTTGTTGTTCAGGATTATGCAAGAACTCGATCGATGCTCCAGGAAAATGTATCGAATTATCATATCCTGATTGCTGATAAAAAGCGTGAATATCAGGAATTGCTTAAAAATTACTATCTCCTTGAATCGGAGTGGGACCTTATCAGGAGTATCAACCAGCGAGAAAACCATCTAAAAGATCATTTTGCAAAATACAAAAAATCCCGGACACTCGTGGAAGAGCTTCTTGTGGGAACCATCGAAGAGTGCATACAGGATCGCCAGCGGCTCAAACTCAGGGGTGATGATGATGCTTCCTCAAAAACGTCACTGGCAGAAGCATTGTATCAGTCACAAGGTGATTTGAAGCGATTACAGCAGGAACAGGATCTATTAAGAGATTATGAGAGACTTCTGTCTGAGGTCGAAAACCTCAACGTCGCCAACGATCGGCTGATGAGAGCGTATCAGACGTACGAAGAAGCCAGGTCTCTTGCTGCATCACAGTATCGGGCTTATGAAGCTGCCATTCATCAGAAAGATAACGAAATTGCAGAAATACGGGAACGGATAACAAGAGCAGAGATCCACCACCAAGACATCCAGACCAGCATTCAAAAGATCAAACTGATGAAATTCAATGTGGATGTAAACCGTTCCTTGAAAGATAAAGAGAAGATTGAGAGAGATAAGGCCTCGCTTGAAGAAACGGTGAGAGAGCTGGACCACAGATACAACCTCGCATTATCTGTCAATAAATATCTCAGGATTAAAACTCTGGAGGCATCGATCCATGAAAATGAAGAAATCCTGAGAAATATCCGGGAAGAACATCAGGATCTCTTCAACAAAATCAACCCCCTCGGAAAAACCTTGTATTACACTCTCACAGATGAAATCGGAACATTGCAGCAACATGTTGAGTCGAATAAAGCCGAATACCGAGAACTCCAGGAAATCATCGGAACGCTGAAGGAAAATCGTGGAACCATATCGGCACAAATCGGCTTCAATAACGAACAAATTGCCTCATTACGAGAACGCATTTCACAGCTCGAAGAGCGAAAAGAGGAATTATCCCTGCAGAATGAGAGTATGCCACACATCACGAGCGGATTATTCCTGCAGGACCAGATCGACGCAACAATTGAGCATATCGCTGAACTGAAGCGGGATTATGAATCAGCCACAAGCAGAATCGAGACTCTCAGTGAATCTCTCTCGGGAAATCGTTCTACAGCAGCCACGCTGACTGAGAAAATTACCCACGAAAACGAGACGCTAAAGAGATTAAACGAAGAAAACGAGGCGTTCTTACGAGAAAAAAAGAAAGCGATCGAAATTACCAGAGCCAATGGAAACGAAAGCATACATTCGTGTCATTCCTACCTTCAGATCAAGGGACAAGAGATCGCTACCGCACTTCAGGAGCAAAAATCCATTCTCAGCAAACTGAGAGAGGAACTTGAAACGGTTGAAAAATATGGATTTTCATTGACCGCAGAATTTGTGAGAGCGCTCCGTGTTCTGAGGGAATACTACCCCACTGTCACGAGCGGTGCAGAATATCTTAAAAACCTTCCCGTAGAGCGGAGAGATGAAACACTCAGGCATGCCCCATGGCTTCCAAAAACTATCCTCCTCCTCGGCAAGCAGTTCAATGACATTGTCCGCAATCCTTCTTCACTCCCCACAGAAGTTCAGGATTCGCAGGTGATCATTGCCAATCTCGATTCGTTGAGAGAAGAGAGAAACCTTTCATTGGGTGACGTCTACATTCCGCACAGGACTGTGGATCACTCCCTTGATGTCCTCTCCAAGGATCGGACAATTGAAAACTTAAGGAATAAAATTGAAAAACAAAATGCTATTCTCGCAGAGTTGAATGAATCACAAAAGGATGTAGAAGATGATTTCACCATTACACGGAAGTTCCTCGAACGATATCCTGAAGAATACGAATCTGATAAACAATCAGAAATTCTCGATCATACCTGCCAGAAAACCGCGTATGAAGACAGCCTCATAGCCGTCGAACAACAGATGCAGAAGGACAATGAGTCCCTTCACAAAGACAAAACGAACGTCGCGAATTATCTCAAGCGGATTGAGCTGTTCGAGAGCAAGCATCGATTGCTCGAGGAGCTGCGGTCGATTGGAAAGCAGAAAGAAAATATTCACATAAATGTTCAGCAGGGTGAAACACAGGCCAAAGAACTGCAATCGTCATTAGACCAGTTAGATATTAAGTTTGAGAGAGTCAAAATTGAGTTTCAACAAAAAAACGAATCGATCAGGCAGTCTGAAAGCCATATAGTTGAGCTAAAACGTGAAGTAAAGGATTATGAGCTTTACTCCGAGAGTGATGCCGATATCCTCTCATCGACCGATTTGCAGAGTATCCGATCCGAGTTTTCCGCCGTCAAACATGTCATTGACCAGAAGAGCGGCGATTTGGGAGAGAGAGAAGCAAGGATTGATACAGATCGGCACAACATCACCGAATATCTGGCCGACATCGAACGTTTCGGGATAACCCGTGAAGAGATTGAGGCAGAAAAACCAAGTCAGCCATATTCTGATCAGTATATGGATCAGATCAGATCGAATAAAACAGATTTTGAACGTCGCCTCAAAGATGAAAATAATCGTTTATCGGAAGCGGATGAGAGATATAAAAGCCTCGCCTTTGACTTCAGAAAGATGATTGAGGACTATAATAACTCTGCACCTGAGGCTTATATGCCCTTACCGGAGCTCTTTGAGGTCTCACATCTGGATGCTGATTTGAATGCCACAATGCAAGAAAAACAGACTGTTGAAGGTAAAATAGAT